>NZ_JBHXAW010000130.1:0-11358 GCF_042726645.1 Isoptericola sp. NPDC060257 | reverse complement strand
GTCTGACGCTCGGGGCGGCAGCTTGCGCTCACGGCGGCAGTTCGAACTGCCGCCGTGAGCACGAACTGCCGCCGCGACGCGTCCCCGGGCGGTGCCCGGCGCGCCCTTCGGCACGGTTCGTCCGAGAATGCGGGTGTGACGGACGAGGGGACGACGACGCGCGAGTGGTTCGTCGGGACGCACGGTGCTCCGGCGACGACCGCGGACGGCGACCACCCGGCACGCTGGCTGCACGTCACGGACAAGGAGTCGTTCCTCGCCGCGGCGGCGGAGATCGATCCCGCGCTGCGGGAGCGGCTGGCGCAGGTGCACGTCGTCGCGCGGGACGTGCCGAAGCGGCCGGCGGCCGCGGTGCGCTGGCTCGACGACGACTGGGTGGCGGTGCTGACCCCCACGGTCTGGTTCACGGAGGACGACCGGCAGGTGCACACCGGCGAGCTGGGCGTGCTCGCCGGCCCGGACGCGGTGCTGACGTTCGAGGCGGGCGGCGCGGGCGTGCGCGAGCACGCGATGGACCGCCTGCGCGGGCCGGGCCCCACGCACGGGTCCGGCGCGCAGCGGGTGGCGCTCGCCGTCGTGCTGGGCCTGGTGGGCGTCGCGTCGGAGGTGGAGGTGGCGCTCGGGGACGCCGTCGCCGACACCGAGCGCGTCGTCTTCGACCGCACGACGGACGACCCGGTGCAGCGCCTCTACGACCTCAAGCGGGAGATCACGGAGGCGCGGCGGGCGCTGCTGCCGGTGTCCGCGGAGCTGCCCGAGCTCACCACCGACGAGCGCCGCGTCGTCGCCGACCGGCGCACCCTCGAGCGGGTGGCGTCGACCGTCGAGCGTATCGACCGGCACCTCGACGCCCACGACGACCTCCTCTCCGACATGCTCCAGGTGCACCTCTCGCAGGTGTCGGTGCGGCAGAACGAGGACATGCGCAAGATCTCGGCGTGGGCCGCGATCCTCGTGTACCCCACGGTGATCGCGGGGATCTACGGCATGAACTTCAGCCACATGCCCGAGCTGCACTGGTTGCTCGGCTACCCGTTCGCGATGCTCCTCATGGCGGTCGGCTGCGTGGTGCTCTACCGCGTCTTCCGCCGTGTGGGCTGGCTCTGACCCCGGAGCGACGCTCCGCTACCCTGGCGCCCTCGAAGCGCCCGACGGAGGGACGGTCCCGTGCAGCTGCTCGTGGTCGAGGACGACGACCATGTCGCCGGCGCGCTCGTGTCCGTGCTCGGACGGCACGGCTACGAGGTGGTCCGCGCGCGCGACGGCGCGTCCGCGCTGCGCGAGCTGAGTCCTCGCACCGACATGGTGCTGCTCGACCTGTCCCTGCCCGACATCGACGGCTTCGAGGTCTGCCGCCGCATCCGCCGCGTCTCGGACACCCCGATCATCATGGTCACCGCGCGCACCCGGCTCGACGCGCGCATCCGCGGGCTCGAGCTCGGCGCGGACGACTACGTCACCAAGCCCTACGACGTGCGCGAGGTGCTCGCCCGCATCGACGCCGTCATGCGCCGGGGCCGCGGCCGGGAGTGGGACGGCGCCCGCGCGGACGCCGCCGACGCGCGCGTGCGCGTCCGCGGCCTGGTGGTGGACCTCGCGCGGCGCGAGGTGCGGCGCACGGCCGGCGCCGTGGGCGACCGGGTGGGTGACGCGGTGGGCACCGTCGTCGAGCTGACCCGCAAGGAGTACGACCTGCTCGCGCTGCTGGTGCGCCAGCGGGGCTCGGTGCTCACGCGCGAGCGGATCCTGCGCGACGTGTGGGGCTCCAGCTGGAAGGGCCTGGGCCGCACGCTCGAGGTGCACGTCGCGTCGCTGCGCCGCAAGCTCGGCGAGCCCGACGTCGTGGAGACGGTGCGCGGCGTGGGCTACCGGGTGGCGGCGCCCGACGGCGGCAGGCCCACGGGCGCGGGGGCGTAGACGTCGATGCGGACCCGCCTGGCGATCATCCTGTTCGTGCCCTGCGTGCTGGTGCTGGCGCTGCTCGGCACCGCGTACGCGGGCAACGTCGCGCGGGCGAACCAGCAGGAGGTCTACCTGGACCGGCTCGCGGACGCGGGCTACCTGGTCATCACCGCCCGGCAGTCGCTGACCGCGGACGACCCGGCGATCGTCGAGGGCGACCTCGACCGCTACCGCGAGGTCTACGGGGTCGAGGCCGCCGTCGTCGACCAGTCGGGCGTCACGTGGGCCACGAACGGGCTCGACCCGCAGGAGGTGGACGAGCGGCAGGCGGCCCTCGCGGGCCGCCGCGGCGAGGCAGACCTCAGCTCGCTGCCGTGGAAGGCCGACCGGGTGGTGGTGGCCGAGCCCGTGTACGACGGCGGCGACCTGGTGGGCGCCGTCGTCACCGTGTCCGACGCGGACGAGGTCTCCCGCAGCATCTGGTCGAGCTGGGGCATCCTCGTCGCGGCGGGGCTGGTCATGTGCGTGCTGGCCGTCGTCATCGCGCACCGCACCGCGGGCTGGGTGCTGCGGCCGGTGCGCGCCGTCGACACCGCGATGGGCGAGATCGGCCGCGGGCGGCTCGACGCACGCATCCCGCCGTCGACCGGACCGCCCGAGCTGCGCGCGGTCATCACCCGGTTCAACGCGATGGCCGCTCAGGTGGAGCACTCCATGCACCGCCAGCAGGAGTTCGTCTCGAACGCGTCCCACGAGCTGCGGAACCCTCTCAACGCGCTGATGCTGCGCGTCGAGGACCTGGCGCTGTCCACGCCGTCCGAGCACACCACCGAGGTGGCGCACGTGCGCGCCGAGGCGGTCCGCATGGCGCACATCCTCGACGCCTTGCTGCTCCTGGCCGACGACGCGAACCTGGCCGGGGGCGCCCACCGGCTGGACGTCGCCGAGCTCGTCGCGCGGCGCGTGGACAGCTGGCGCCTGCTCGCCGTCGGGCGCGAGCTGACGTTCGCCGACCGTGGCGACGGCGCGTGGGCCGAGCTGAACCCGATCGTGCTCGAGTGCGCGTTCGACGCCGTCCTGGACAACGCGGTGAAGTTCTCGCCCGACGGCGGCCGCGTCGACGTCTCGGTGACGGCGCCCGCCCGCCCGGGCGGCGCCGTCGAGGTGGTGGTGCGCGACCACGGCGCGGGCGTCCCGCCCGAGGAGCTGGACCGCCTCGCGGAGCGGTTCTGGCGCTCGCCGGGCCACAGCACCGTGCGCGGCTCCGGGCTGGGCCTCGCCATCGCGTCGGAGCTGCTCGCCACTGGCGGCGGCGGGCTGCACCTGGGCCTGCCGGACGGCGGCGGCCTCCAGGTGCGGCTGCGCGTGCCCGCGCTGGCTGCGGTCGACGGCGCGCCCGTCGACCCCGCGGCGGAGGTGACGTCATGAGGGCGCGGCCGACCGCGGGGCGATCGCGGGCGGCTCGCCTCGCGACGCTGCTGGTCACGGCGCTGGTGGCGCTGCCGGTGCTCGCCGCGTGCGTGGGCGACGAGGGCACCGGCGACCCGTGGGACGGGCAGCGCCCCGACGCGCTCACCGTGGCGACCGGCGGCTCCACGGGCATCTACCACGCCTACGGGTCGGCGCTCGCGCAGGTGGTCGAGGACCGCTACGACGTGCCGGTCCTGGTCGACGAGTCCGGGGGGTCGGTGGAGAACCTCGACAGCCTCGACGCCGGCACGGCGCAGGTGGCGTTCAGCGCCGCCGACGCCGCGCGGGACGCCGTCGCGGGCGAGGGCGAGTTCGACGAGCCGCTCGAGGTGCGCGCCCTGGCCCGCGTCTACGACGACTTCCTCCACCTCGTCGTGCCGGCGGGCTCCCGGGTCCGCACCATCGACGACCTGCGGGGCAGGCGCGTCTCGCTCGGCGCGCCGCAGTCCGGCACGGCCCTCATCGCCCACCGGCTGCTCATGGCGGCCGACGTGCCCGCTGCGGACCTCACCGACGTGAGCCTCGGGCTCGACGGCTCGATCGAGGCGCTGCGCGCGGGCGAGATCGACGCGTTCTTCTGGTCCGGCGGGCTGCGCACCCCGGGCCTGACGGCGCTCGCCGACGACGTCCCGGTGCGGCTCGTGCCCCTGGGCGACCTGGTCGAGGAGGTGCGGTCCCGGTACGGCAGCGGCTACCGGCACGGCATCGTGCCCGAGGGCATGTACGGGTCGTCGCGGGTGGTCGAGACGCTGGCGGTGCCGAACTTCCTCATGGTCCGTGCCGACATGCCCGACGCCGAGGCCCGCACCCTGGTGTCCACCCTGTTCGACGCGCGGGGTCAGATCGCGGAGCAGGTGCCGTCGGCGGCGAACCTCGACCGGGTGCGGGCGATCTTCACCGACCCGGTCGAGCTGCACCCCGGCGCGCTGCGGTACTACCGCGACACGAAGGACTGACGGTCCCGCGGCGCCCGGCTACCAGGCCGCGGCGGCAGGCACGGCGGAGACGAGCCGCAGGCGGTGGCCCACGCCGCCGCGCCACGGGGCGGACGGCGCGAGGGACGTCGGGTACCCGGTGGGGTTGCGCTGGTGCCAGCGCCACAGGTCGAGGCAGATGTCCTCGATGCCGCGGGTGGCGCTCCAGCCGAGCTCGGCCTCCGCGCGGGCGGGGTCGGCGTACGACACGGAGACGTCGCCCTCCCGGCGGGCGGCGACGCGGTACGGCACGGTGCGGCCGGTCGCGGTCTCGAACGCGCGGACCAGCTCGAGCACGCTGGTGGGGCGGCCGCTGCCGAGGTTCCACGTGGACAGCTGCTCCTCGGCGTCACCGAGGGCCGCCAGGGCCGCGACGTGCCCGGCCGCCAGGTCGTCCACGTGCACGTAGTCGCGCATGGCCGTGCCGTCGGGGGTCGGGTGGTCGACGCCGTGCACCTCGAGCCCGTCGCGCAGCCCGGCGGCGGCCTCCGCGACGGCGGTGAGCAGGCTCGCGGACGCCCCCGTCCGGTCGGGCCCGAGGGATCCCGAGGAGTGCGCGCCCGCCGCCGAGAAGTGCCGCACGACGCCCACCCGCAGGGCGGGGCCGGCGTCGGCGACGACGTCGCGCAGGATCTGCTCGTTCATCGCGTGGCTGCGGCCCACCGGTCCGGTGGGGGCGAGCGGCGCGTCCTCGGCGTGCGGCAGGTCGCGACCCTCGCCGTACACGGCCGCCGACGACGACACGACGAGGCGGTCGACGCCGTACCAGGCCATGCAGCGCAGCAGCGTGAAGGTGGTGCCGAGATTGGTCTCGTAGCTGTCCAGCGGGCGGACGCCGCGGGCGCTGGGGCTCTTGATGCCCGCGAGGTGCAGCACGGCGTCGAAGCGCTCGGCGTCGAAGAGCCGCTCGAGGGCGTCGATGTCCGCCCCGTCGAAGACGTGCACCGGCACGGGCCGGCCCGCCAGGACCTCCACCCGCTCCAGCGCCGCCGGGGCGCCGCGGGAGAAGTCGTCCACCACGACGACGTCGTGCCCGGCCCCGAGCAGCCGGAGCACCGTGTGAGACCCGACGTACCCGGCGCCTCCGGTCACCAGGACGCGCATGGGGTTCCTCGCTTCACAGCTCACGGCGGTTGATGTCGCGTCGTCATCTTGGTGGCCTGCATCGCCCGCCCGCAGGCGATTTGAGGAAGGTCAGAGGGTGCGAACCGTCACTCGACCGTCAGGCGACCGGCACCTGCGCGAGCTCCTGCGTGCACCGGGTGAGCGCCACGTAGAGCCCGTTCCAGCCCCGCGGCTCGGCCGCGATGCCGGCCGGGTCGACCACGACGGCGGCGTCCCACTCGAGGCCCTTGGCGTCCGTCGCGGACAGCGCGGGCACGCCCTCCGGCAGTACCGCGCGGAGCGTGGCCAGCCGGGAGGCGGGGGCGACGACGCCGACCGTGCCACCCTCGTAGCGCCCCGTCATCCCGGTGACGGCGTCGGCGACGACGCCCGGCCACGTGCGCTCGTCGGCGTCGGCCCACCAGGGCGCGACCGGCGCGGACCGGACGGCGCGGGGCGGGGCGTTGCGGCTGCCGGCCCGCCGCAGCACCGGGACGGTGAGCTCCATGACCTCGCGCGGCGTGCGGTAGCAGATGGTGAGGTCGGCCCGACGCCACCGGTCGCCGAGGGCGTCGCCGACGGCCTCGCCCCAGTCGGTCTGGCGGTGCGCGGACGACGCCTGGTCGATGTCGCCGACGGCGGTGACGGACCGGGTGGGGCAGCGGCGCACCACCATGTGCCACTGCATGCCGGACAGCTCCTGCGCCTCGTCCACCACCACGTGCCCGTACGTCCAGTCCCGGCGGGCGGCGGCCCGCGCGGCGACGAAGACGTCGTGGTCGCCGTCGGAACCGTCGTCGGGCCCGGCGCCGTCGCGCGGGTCGCCGAGCAGGTCGGCGAGGGCGTCGAGGAGCGGGACGTCGCTGCTCGCCCAGCCGTCCGCGCCACCCGCAGGTTCGGCGACGACGCGCGCGACCTCCGCGGCCGTGAGGTCGGGGGCGTGCGCGGACAGCAGGTCCCGGTCGTGCAGCAGGCGGGCGAGCTCGGCGGCCGGGTCGCGCCGCGGCCACCACGCCTCGAGCATCGCGGCGACGCCCTGGTCGGCGGCGACCCGCTCGTGCAGCGCCTCGAGGTCGGCCTCGGACAGCACGCCGTCGACGTCGGAGCCCGTCGCGCCGGTGGGCAGGGCCCGGTCGTCGGCGGCGGCGAGCCGGGCGTCGAGCTGGCCCAGCACGTCCTCGAAGCCCTCCTCGGCGCGGGCGAGCAGCTCGGCCTGGCGGTCGGCGACGGCGTCGACCAGGACGTCGTGCACGCGCTCGGTCACCCGGTCGCGCGCCTGGTGGTACGAGCCGGCGCCCACCGCGCCGCGGCGCGCGGCGGCCACCTGGGCCGCGGGCAGCACGTACTCCTCGCCGTCGAGCGCGAGGGCGAGCGGGCCGTCGTCCGGCTCGAGCGACGCGACGAACCGGCGCAGGGTCGGCAGCCACGACGACCGGCCCTTGAGCTCCGCGACGTCGCGCCCCTCGGTGCGCGCGGGCCGCACGCCCGGCACGAGCGTGTCGCAGGTGGCGGAGACGACCGCCGTCTCCCCGAGCGCCGGCAGCACCTGGGCGATGTAGTCGAGGAAGCGCGTCGACGGGCCCAGCACGAGCACGCCGCGCTCCGCCAGGTGCGGCTGCGCGAACAGGAGGTAGGCGACGCGGTGCAGCGCCACGACCGTCTTGCCGGTTCCCGGGCCGCCCTGCACCACCAGCGGGGTGCGGGCGTCCGCGCGCACGACGTCGTCCTGCTCCCGCTGCAGGGTGGCGACGGCCGTGCCCATCCGGCCGGTGCGCCGCTCGTCCAGCGCGGCGAGCAGCGCCCCCTCGCCGACGAGGCCCGAGTCGTCGAGCCCGCCGTCGAGCGGCTCGTCGTCGACGCCGACGACCTCCGGCCCGCGGGTGCTCACGTGCCGCCGCCGGCGCACTCCCTGCGGGTCCACCGGCGTCGCCGTGTAGAACGGGCGGGCGACGGCGGCGCGCCAGTCCACGACCAGCGGCTCGTCGTCCTCGGTGGCGCCGGGCAGCCCGACGCGGCCGAGCCGGCGCACCGATCCGTCGTCGCCGTCGAGCCGGCCGAAGACCAGGCCGTGGTCCGCCGCCCGCAGCTCCGCGCGCCGGCTCCGCAGCCGCGCGATCCGCGCGCGGGCCGCCGCGTCCTCGGGACGCGCGGTGGTGAGCGTGCGCTCCAGGTCGTCGAGCACCGCGGCGCGTCGTGACCACGCGGCGTCGAGGGCGGCCTGCTCCTCGTCGATCGCGCTCGCGAGGACCGCGCTGGTGACCACGTCGTCGGCGGTGCCGGAGGTCGTGTCGGAGGAGGTGGCGGCGGTGTGCGGGGTGGCGGGCTGGGGCACGGGACCTCTTTCGTACGGTGTACGGGCCCTGCCCCAACGCGCCACCTCCCGCGATTGTTCCCGGCCCCCGCTCGCCGCTACGGTCCGCGCGCTCAGTAGACGTACGGCCAGCCGGCGTCGTCGTAGCCGAGCAGGTTGATGCCGAGGAACGACGCGCCCGAGTCGGCGTAGTAGTGGTACATCAGCACGTCGGCGTCGACGTCGGAGAAGACGGTCTGGTGTCCTGGCCCGTGGATCGAGCCGTGCCCGGCGAGCACCTGCGTGCCGCCGCCCTCCGTCATGGGGACGCCGGCACGGTCGACGTACGGACCGGTGACCGACGTCGAGCGCCCGACCATGACGCGGTAGGTGGAGTCGGCGCCCTGGCAGCACGCGTCGAACGACACGTAGAGGTAGTAGTGGGCCCCGCGCCGGTGGATGGTGGGTGCCTCGATCGCGCCGCCCCCACGCCCGGCGATCGAGTGGAACGCGGTGCCCGAGCGCAGGCCCGACGTCGGGTCGAGGCGGATCATCTTGATGCCCGACCAGAACGATCCGAAGCTCAGCCACCACCGGCCGTCGGCGTCGACGACGAGCGCGGGGTCGATGGCGTTGAAGTCGTCGGAGGTGCTCGACTCCACGACCGTGCCGCGGTGCGTCCAGGTACCCGGGTCGCCGGTGGGGCTGGTGGCCAGGAAGATCGCCGACCGGTTCACGCCGAACGACGACGCCGAGTACCAGAGGTAGTACTGGCCGTTCGCGTACGCGATCTCCGGCGCCCACAGGTGGGTGCTGCCGCCGGTGTACGCGTCGGCCCAGGGTGTGCCGCCCGGGAACGCGGCGCCGACCTCGGTCCAGCGCGTGCGGTCGGTGGACGTCTTGAGGCGGACGCCCTCGCCGGTGCCGGCGACGAGGTAGGTGCCGTCGGGCTTCCGCACGACGTCGGGATCGTGCACCCCGGTGTCGCCGGTGACGACGCCGGGGCCGGGGTAGTCGGCGGCGCCGGCGGGGGCGGTCGTGACGACGGCGGGGCCGACCACCAGCGCGGCCGCGGTCACGGCGGTGGTCGCGCCGGCGACGAGTCTGGTCCAGGCGGTGCGGGCGTTCATGGTGCTCCTCTTCGTCGAGGTCTCTCAGTGAGCGTTCGCGTGCCCGGGAATGTTTCCATCGTTGTAGAAGAGGCGCAAGGGTGTTGCCGCAGGTCCGCGGCGCGGCGACGGCTCGGCAGGGATCGCGGAATACCGGAGAGGGGTATATGGTTGGCGGCAGCGGAGATACCCCATGGGGGTATGAACCGAGATCGCGAACCCGTCCGTCCGAGGCAAGGATCGAGCTGTGGACCACTCTCACGACCAGCACACGGGGCACCGGCGCCCCGACGCCGCGCGCGTCCTGGAGAACGACCACGACGCGCACGAGGGTCACGACGCGCACGCCGGTCACGACATGACCGCGCACGGCGCGCACGCCGGTCACGACCCGCACGCCGGCCACGACATGTCGGGCCATGACATGTCGGGACACGACATGAGCGGTCACGGCGGCCACGCGGGCCACGGTGATCACGTGGGCCAGTTCCGCCGCCTGTTCTGGATCATGCTGGCGCTGGCGGTGCCGACCGTCGCGCTGTCGCCGATGTTCGCGATGGTGCTCGGGTACGAGCTCCCCGACGCGGCGTGGGTCGACTGGGTTTCGCCGGTGCTCGGCACGGTGATCTACGCGTGGGGCGGCCGGCCGTTCCTCACGGGCGCGGTGTCGGAGCTCCAGGCCCGCAAGCCCGGGATGATGCTGCTCATCGGCCTGGCGATCACGGTCGCGTTCGTCGCGTCGCTCGGCGCCAGCCTCGGCGTGCTCGACCACCAGCTCGATTTCTGGTGGGAGCTCGCGCTCCTGGTCGTCATCATGCTGCTGGGCCACTGGATCGAGATGCGGTCCCTGGCGCAGACCACGTCCGCGCTCGACTCGCTGGCGGCGCTGCTGCCGGACGAGGCGGAGCGCCTCGAGCAGGGCGCGGCGGGCGAGCGGGTCGTCACGGTGTCGCCGGCGGACCTGCGCGTGGGCGACGTCGTCCTCGTCCGGCCCGGCGGCAGCGTGCCCGCCGACGGCCGGGTGGTCGACGGCCGCGCGGAGATGGACGAGTCGATGGTCACCGGCGAGTCGCGCACGGTGGGCCGCACGGTGGGCGACGCCGTCACCGCCGGCACGGTCGCGACCGACTCCGGCCTGCGCGTCGAGGTCACCGCGACCGGCGACGACACCGCGCTCGCCGGCATCCAGCGCCTGGTCGCCGAGGCGCAGGCCTCGTCGTCTCGGGCCCAACGGCTCGCCGACCGCGCGGCGGGGTGGCTCTTCTGGTTCGCGCTCGGCGCCGCCGTCGTCACCGCGATCGCCTGGACGGCGTTCGGGCTGCCCGACGACGCCGTGATCCGCACCATCACGGTGCTGGTCATCGCCTGCCCCCACGCGCTGGGCCTGGCCATCCCGCTGGTCGTCTCGATCGCCACCGAGCGAGCCGCCCGCGGCGGCGTCCTCATCAAGGACCGCCTGGCGCTCGAGAGCATGCGCTCCGTGGACGCCGTCCTCTTCGACAAGACCGGCACCCTCACCAAGGGCGAGCCGACGGTCGCGGAGGTCGCGACGGTGGCGGGGACGAGCGCAGGCCTGGACGAGGACGCCGTGCTGGCGCTGGCGGCCGCCGCCGAGGCGGACAGCGAGCACCCGCTGGCCCGGGCGATCGTCCGGGCGGCCGAGGCCCACGGCCTCGACGTCCCGCGCGCGACGGACTTCTCGTCGTCGCCCGCCGTCGGCGTCGTCGCGACGGTCGACGGGCACGAGGTGCGCGTGGGCGGCCCCCGGCTGCTCGAGGAGCAGCGGGTCGACGAGGTGGCGCAGGCCGAGGCGTGGCGGGGGGGCGGCGCGATCATCCTGCACGTGCTGCGCGACGGCGTCGTCGTCGGCGGGCTGAAGCTCGCGGACGAGGTGCGGCCGGAGTCCGCCGAGGCGGTCGAGGCGCTGCACCGGCTGGGCGTGCAGGTCGTGATGATCACGGGCGACGCCGAGGCGGTGGCGCGGTCCGTGGCCGACGAGCTCGGCGTCGACCGGTTCTTCGCGGGCGTGCGCCCGGAGGACAAGTCGGCGCGCGTGGCGGGGCTGCAGGCCGAGGGCCACAGGGTCGCGATGGTCGGCGACGGCGTCAACGACGCCCCCGCGCTCGCGCAGGCGGACGTCGGCATCGCGATCGGCGCCGGCACGGACGTCGCGATCGCGTCGGCGGGCGTCATCCTCGCCAGCGACGACCCCCGGTCGGTGCTGTCCGTGATCGAGCTCTCGCGGACCGGCTACCGCAAGATGAAGCAGAACCTCTGGTGGGCGGCGGGCTACAACCTGCTGTCCGTGCCGCTGGCGGCGGGCGTGCTCGCCCCGGTCGGGTTCGTGCTCCCGATGTCCGTCGGCGCGCTGCTGATGTCGCTGTCCACCGTGGTGGTGGCGCTCAACGCGCAGCTGCTGCGGCGGCTGGACCTGCAGCCCGACGTCGTGACCCGCGACGTCCTCGGACGCTGACGGCGGGGCCCGACACCGGTCCTCCGGTGCGAGATC
>NZ_JBHXAW010000129.1:0-11510 GCF_042726645.1 Isoptericola sp. NPDC060257 | reverse complement strand
CCCGCCCGCGCCTGCGCGACGAGGGCGGCAGGCTCCACGCCGAGCGGCTCCTCGGGACCTGTCGGGTCCTCCTCGAGCTGGGCCAGGCGGCACCGGTCGCACATCACCATGCGCAACGGGTGCACGGGGTCAGGAGCGGGTGCCTCCGGCTCGGGGAACAGGTCGGCGGCGGGCTGGGAGCCCAGGTCGAGCACCACGGTGGCGCGGTCCGACCGGCACCACCGGCAGCGCCAGCCCGGCACGACGGCGCTCACGTGCCCGGCTCGAAGACCTCGAGGCGCGGCAGGAACGTCACCAGCCGGCCTCCCCAGTCGGCGACGTGCGCGAGCTGGGCCGAGATCTCCCGCCGCAGGTTCCACGGCATGACGACGACGTAGTCCGGCCGGGCCGCGTCGAGCGCCTCGGGCGCGTGGATGGGGAGGTGCATGCCCGGCGTGAACCGGCCGTGCTTGTACGGGTTGCGGTCGACGGCGAACTCGATCAGGTCGGGGCGCACGCCGCAGTGGTTGAGCAGCGTGTTCCCCTTGCCGGGCGCCCCGTACGCCACCACGCGCCTGCCCTCGCGGCGGGCGGTGAGCAGGAAGCGCAGCACGTCGTCGCGCACGGCGGCGACCTGCTCGGCGAAGCCGGCGTGACCTTCCACGGTGTGCAGGCCGGCAGCGGCCTCGGCGGCGAGCACGCGCGCCACGGCGGCGGACGGCGCGGGCCCGCCGCCGGCCGGTGCGCCGGCGGGCGTCGGCACGGACCACGTGCGCAGCGAGCCGCCGTGGCTGGGCAGCTCGTCCACGTCCACCACGGTGAGGCCGGCGGCGGCCAGCACCCGCTGCGTCGTGAGCAGCGACAGGTAGCTGTAGTGCTCGTGGTAGATCGTGTCGTACTCGTTGCCCTCGACGAGGCGCAGCAGGTGCGGGATCTCGATCGACACCCGCCCGTCGTCGGCGACGAGCTGCCGCAGCCCGCGCGAGAAGTCGACGATGTCCGGCACGTGCGCGAAGACGTTGTTGGCCACGACGAGGTCGGCCGGGCCGTGCTCGGCCCGCACGCGCCGCCCCGTCTCCTCGCCGAGGAACTCCACCACCGTGGGCACGCCCCGCTCGACCGCGGCCGCGGCCACGTTGCCCGACGGCTCGATGCCGAGGCAGCGGATCCCCCGGTCGACGACGTGCTGCAGCAGGTAGCCGTCGTTGCTCGCGACCTCGACGACGAACGACCGCTCGGGGGCGAGCCCGAGCCTGTCCACCGCGTCGTCGACGTACCGCCGCGCGTGCTCCACCCACGACGCGGAGTAGGACGAGAAGTAGGCGTAGTCGTCGAAGATGTCCTCCGCCGGCACGTAGGCGGGCAGCTGCACCAGCAGGCACTGCTCGCACACCCGCACGTGCAGCGGGTAGAAGGCCTCCGGGCCGTCGACCTGCTCGGCGGTGGGGTAGGTCTCGCACGGCGGCGACATCCCGAGGTCCACGAAGGTACGGGTCAGGGGTGCGCCGCACAGCCGGCACGACGGCGCGGGCACGGTGGCCCCCTCGGGCGCGGCGGATCTCTCGGGCGTGGCGGCGTGCCGCGCCGCCGACACGGCGGTCATGCCCGCACCGCCGTGGTGCGCAGGTGCTCCAGGTCGAGAGCGCCGCCCGCGGCGAGCTCGCTCACCCGGTGCAGGCGCACGAAGCGCGGGCCCTCGAAGTCGTCGGTGGTGAGGCCGAACCGGTGCACGTCCTGCCAGATCTGCCTGATCCCGTCCCGCACCGTCCAGCGCGGGGCAGCGGCAGGGAGCTCGGTGCGGATGCGCGTGAAGTCGACCCGGTAGTTGCGCGTGTCGGCCCCCGCCCCCGCGGCAAAGGTCACGGGGGCGCCGGTGACCTCGCTGACCTGCTCGGCGACGGTGCGGATCTGGACGACGTCCTCGTCGCGGCCCACGTTGAACGCCCGGTCGTGCACCACCTCGCGGGGGGCCTCGAGCCCGGCGAGGAACGCCCGCGCGATGTCCTCGACGTGCACGAGGGGCCGCCACGGCGAGCCGTCCGACTGCAGCCGCACCTCGCCGCGCGTGAACGCCGTGCCGGTGAGGTTGTTGACCACGATGTCGGCCCGCAGCCGCGGCGACGAGCCGTACGCGGTCGCGTTGCGCAGGAACGTGGGCGAGAAGTCGTCGTCGGCGAGCGCGGAGAGGCCGCGCTCGGCCTGGATCTTCGACTCCCCGTACGGGGTGACGGGGTGGAACTCGGCGCCCTCGTCGACGGGCTCGTCGCCCGCCGCGCCGTACAGGGAGCACGACGACGAGAACAGGAAGCGGGTCACCCCGGCCGCCTTCGCCGCGCGCGCCATCCGTACGGCGCCGTCGGTGTTCACCGAGTAGGTGGCCTGCGGGTTGAGGTGCCCCAACGGGTCGTTGGAGATGGCCGCGAGGTGGATCACGGCGTCGAAGCCGGCGAGGTCCTCGGGCCGCGCGTCCCGGACGTCGCCGGTGCGCTGCTCGTACCCCGTCACCGGGGGCCCGAAGTCGCAGCCGTCGTACCAGCCGGCGTCGAGGCCGACCACCTCGTGGCCTGCCGCCTGCAGGAACGGCACCAGCACCGCACCCACGTATCCGCGGTCACCATCGACGAGCACTCGCATGGTCCGTCCCCCGTCGTCGTCCGGCCGGTCCCGCGGGCAGGGAGTCCCGCGGGCCGGTGGCTTCACCGCCGCCTCGACGCTAACCAGCGACCTCCTCCCACCGTGAGGGTTGCCCGGGGTGAAAAGCCTCGTCACCCGGGTGATTCCGGGCCTGCGACGTTCCCCGGCCGCACCCCGGCGGCGAGGATCGGGAGCCATGAGGATCCTGCGCATCTCCCACAGCGCGGTGGTCGACGCCTGGCGCGGCCGCGAGGCCGAGCTGCGCCGGCGCGGCGACCACGTCCGCGTCCTCACGGCCGCCGTCTGGGACGAGGGCGGCCGCGACGTGCGCCCCGCGCCCTCGCCGGACGAGGAGCTCGAGACCGCGCGCACGTTCGGCCGGCACCCCGCCCTGTTCCTCTACGACCCGCGGGCCCTGTGGCGGGTGCTCGGCGAGCGGTGGGACGTCCTCGACATCCACGAGGAGCCCGTGGCGCTCGCGACCGCCGAGATCCTGGGCGTCCGCGCCGCGCGGCGGCTCGTGGACGCGGCGCGCGGGCGGCGCTCCCGCCCCGCGCCGTACCTCCTCTACTCCGCGCAGAACCTCCTCAAGCGGTACCCGTGGCCGTTCCGGGCGCTCGAGGCGGCCGCGCTGCGCGGCGCCGCCGCCGTCGTCACCTGCAACCACGACGCCGCCCGTATCGTGCGCTACAAGGGCGCCCGGGGGCTGGTCGAGCGGATCCCGCTCGGTCTCGACACCACCGTGTTCTCTCCCGCCGACGAAGCAGAGCTCGGGAGACGGCCGGCCGGGCCGCGCACGCCGGGACGGGTGCGCGTCGGGTACGCCGGGCGCCTCACCGCCCAGAAGGGGGTGGACGTGCTCCTCGCGGCCGTCGCCCGGGACGAGGCGCTGGACCTCGTGGTGGCGGGCGCCGGTCCGGAGGAGGCGAGGCTGCGGCGGATCGCCGCCCCGTGGGGCGACCGCGTCGACTTCCTCGGCCCTCTCGACACCGACGACCTTCCCGCCTTCTACCGCGGGCTGGACGTCCTGGTCGTGCCGTCGAGGCACGCCCCGGGCCTGGCCGAGCAGTTCGGCCGCGTGGTGGTCGAGGCGATGGCGTGCGGCACCCCGGTCGTGGCGACCCGCGTCGGCTCCGTGCCGGACCTCGTCGCCGGCGCCGGTGTCCTCGTGGCACCGGACGAACCCGATGCACTGCTGGACGGGATCCGGCAGGCGACCCACCCGCGGACCGCGCGCACGCTGCGCCTGGCCGGGCTCGATCGTGCACGCGAGTGCTCGTGGCCCGAGGTCGCCCGTCGGTACCGCGCGGTCTACGAGGCGGCCCTCGGCGCGCCGGCACGCGACCACGGTCCGGCCGCGCACGAGGGCACGGCAGGTCGGCCGGCCCCCCGCGTCGAGGTGGTGGTCGTCGCCTACGGCCACCCCGACCTGCTGCGCTCCGCGCTCGAGCCACTGGCGGGGGCCTTTCCGATCACCGTGGTCGACAACTCGTCCGACCCGCGGCACCGCGCGCTCGCCCAGGTCTTCGGCGCCGCCTACCACGACCCCGGGCGCAACCTCGGGTTCGCGGCGGCCGTCAACGTGGCGCTCGCGCACCGGCAGGACCCCGGAGCGGACGTGTTCCTCCTCAACCCCGACGCCGTCGTCGGGCCCGAGACCGTCGCGACGCTCCACGAGGCCCTGCACGCGGACCCCGGGCTGGCGAGCGTCGGCCCCTCGCAGGTCGACGGCGCGGGCCGACCGGGACGCGTCGTCTGGCCGTTCCCCTCTCCGGCGCGGGCATGGCTGGAGGCCGCCGGCCTCGGCCGGCTCCGGCTGCCGCGTGAGCGCACCTTCGTCATCGGCTCCGCGCTGCTGATCCGCGCAGCCGCGCTGCGCGGTGTCGGCGGGCTCGACGAGCGGTTCTTCCTCTACGCCGAGGAGACCGACTGGGCGTACCGGGCCGACCGGCAGGGCTGGCGACACGCCCTCGTGCCCACCACCGAGGTCGTGCACGAGGGCGCGGGCACGGGTGGTGACGTCCGGGTCCGCGAGCTGCACTTCCACGCGTCGCAGGAGCGCTACCTGCGCAAGCACTACGGTGCGGCCGGCTGGACCGCTGCCCGTGCCGGTCTCGTCGCAGGTGCGGTGCTGCGCTCCGCCGCGCTGCGCGGGCCCCGCCGGGAGCACGCCCAGCGGCGTCTGCGCGCGTACCTCGGCGGGCCTGCGTCGCTGGAGGACCGCGAAGCGGTGCCGTCGTGAGCGCCGGCGGGACCGGCGCCCACCACCTGCGCCCGCGGACGAGCGGGGAGCCGCGGACGGGCATGAAGACGGGCATCGTGTCGAGCCTGCTGTCCACGACGCGCGTCGCGACGTGGGCGGCGGTCCTCGGCGTCGTCGTCCTCGCGGCGACCTACGTGCTCGCCCACGATCTCACCCTCGGGGTGGCCGTGACCTCCGTCGCGGTGCTGGCCTGCGTGATGCTCTACGACCCCTCGCTGGTCCCCGTGGTCGCGATGCCCACCTTCGTCGTGGCCGAGCGGGTGGGCGGGGACTCCCTGAACATGTCGCTGGGCGACGTGACCCTGTTCGCGACCTTCTGGGTCGCCGTCCTCTTCTCACCGCGCCCGTTCACGCCCGCCCTGCGGTCCATGCTCTGGCTGTCGGCGGTGTACCAGCTCGCGACGCTCTTCGCCGTCGTCGCCACCCCCTTCGCCCAGAACTCGATCGAGTGGTTCCACGCGTGGCTGCTGGTGGGCGGGGCCCTGGTCGTGGGCTGGGCGGTGGGCCGGTCCGGGCACGCGACGCTCGGGCTGACGCTCCTGACCGTGTTCGTGCTCGCGATCGCGCTCGACGCCTGCGCGACCGCCGCCGTGCAGCTCGCGCAGGGCGACGTGTCGCCGGTCTACCCGAGCTGGCCGTTCGAGCTGCACAAGAACCTCGCGGGCCCGATCTTCGCCTCGGTCGCCCTGCTCGTCTTCGTCCGTCAGCCGTGGCTGCGGTGGCCGGCCTGGTTCCGGGTGCCGGCCTTCTACCTGCTCGTGCTCGCGCTCATGGCCGTGCAGTCGCGCCAGGCGATCGTCGGCCTGGGTGTCGGCCTCATCGTGCTCGCGCTGCGTGCCGGGCGCGGACGCCGCCAGACCCCGATCCTCATGCTGCTCACGATGGCCCCCGCCGCCATCTTCGTCGCGAGCCGGGTGCAGGACGACCTCTCCGGCGACGACCCGTTCAACTCCACGGCGTTCCGCGCCGTCGGCATCGAGGGCGGGTTCGACGTCTGGCGGGAGCACCTGTGGTTCGGCGCCGGGCTGCGCTGGTGGACCGTGGGGCCCGAGCTCGGGTTCCAACCGCCCAACGCGGTCGCGGAGGTGCTGTCCTCGGTCGGCATCGTCGGCCTCGCCGGGTTCGCGGTCCTCATGCTGGGCACGCTCGTGGTCGCGTGGCGGATGGACCGCCGGTTCGGGACGCTCGCCGTCGCCCTGCTCGCGTCGCGCCTCGTGGCGAGCCAGTTCGACCAGTTCTGGGTCGCGATCATCGTGTCCCTGCCCTTCCTGCTCGTGGGGGTCTGCCTGGGCGCCGAAGGGTTCGCGAAGGCGCCAGGAGCGCCCCTCCTCGACGACCGGCCGGCGCGCGTCCGTCGACGCGCGGCGCGAGCCGCCCTGGCCCCGGTGGAGCAGCGGGTCCCGGCGCAGGGCGAGGAGCTCCTGCTCCCCGGTGGCCGCTCATGAGGATCACGCACGTCGTCGTGACGGACGCGTACGCCGGCGTCGAGGCCCACGTCGCGCGCCTCGCGCGGGCGCAGGCGCGGGCGGGCCACGTCGTCGCGGTGGTGGGCGGTGCGGAGGAGCCGATGCGCGCCGTCGTCGGCGACGACGTCGAGCTCAGGCCGGGGTCGACGGTCGCCCGGGCGCGACGCTCGCTCGTGCGGGGGCCGCAGCCGGACGTCGTCCACGCGCACATGACGGCGGGCGAGATCGCGGCGTGCCTCGTCCCCTGGGTGCTCCTGCACCGCGTGCCGCTCGTCGTGACGCGGCACTTCGCCCTGGTCCGGGGGCGCAGCGCCGCCGGCCGCGTCGCCGCGCCGGTGATCCGTCGCACCGTCGCCGCCCAGATCGCGATCAGCGCCTTCGTGCAGGACCGCATCGACGGCCCGAGCCAGGTGGTGGTCGCAGGCCTCGAGGAGCGTCCGCACCCGCGCGGCGCGGCGCTCCGGTCGCCCGTGGTGCTGATCGCGTCCCGGCTCGAGCCGGAGAAGCGGGTCGACTCCGGCGTCCGGGCGTTCGCGGCGTCGGGGCTCGCCGACCGCGGCTGGCGCCTGCGGGTCGCCGGGTCGGGCTCGCTCGAGGTGGCGACCAAGGAGCTCGTGAGCGAGCTCGGGCTGGACGGGGCCGTCGATCTCCTCGGCCACCGCGACGACGTGCCCGCGCTCCTGGCCGACGCGGGACTCTTCCTCGCCCCGACCCCCGGCGACGGCTTCGGGCTGAGCGTGCTCGAGGCCATGGCGAGCGGCGTCCCGGTCGTGGCCGACGGCTCCGGCGGGCACGTCGAGTCCCTCGGCTCCGCCGGCGGACCCGGCCTGTACGCCACCGGGGACGTCGACGACGCGGGGCGGCGGCTGCGCGCCCTCGCGGACGACCCCCGCCGGCGCGACCGCTACGGCGCCGCCCTGCAGGCCCGGCAGCAGGCCGAGTTCTCCGTCGCACGCCAGGCGGCCGCCACCGAGCGCGTGTACCGGCAGGTGCTGTCGTGACACCGGTCCGCGAGACCGTCGGCCCCGACATCGTCGTGATGTCGCTCGAGCCGTGGGACGACGTCTGGCGGCGCAACCAGTACCTCGTCGCCGGTCTCCTGCGCGAACGCCCGTCGGCCCGGGTGCTCTTCGTCGAGCCGGTCAGCGACCCTGTGCACGCCGTGACCCGTGGCGCCCGGCCGCGGCCCGGTCGAGGGCTCCGGCCCGCCCCGGACGTCGAGGGCGTCGGCCCGCGCCGCCTCTGGCTGCTCGAGCCGACCAAGCTGCTGCCACGGCGGGTCGCGCCGCACGGCGACGAGCGTCGCGCGGCCGTCGTCGTGCGGGCCGCCCGGCGCCTCGGGCTCGCGAGACCGGTGCTGTGGGTCAACGACCCGTACGGCGCCACCCTGGCGCGCGTCAGCGGCTGGCCCACCCTGTACGACGTCACCGACGACTGGACGGCGGCCACGCGCGGCCCGGCCGAGTCCCGCCGCGTCGCCGAGTCGGACCGGTACCTGGTGGAGCACGCCGCGGCCGTCACCGTCTGCTCCCCCACCCTGGCGTCCCGCAAGGCCGACGCCCGGTCGGTCGTGCTGGTCACCAACGGTGTGGACATCGAGCGGTACCGGCGCCCAGCGGCTCGCCCGGCGGACCTCCCGCCGGGCGCGACGGCCGTCTACGTCGGCACGCTGCACGCCGACCGGCTCGACGTCGGGCTGTGCGAGGACACCGCCCGCGCCCTCGACGGCGTGGGCTCCCTGGTGCTCGTCGGCCCGGTCTCGCTGGAGCGGCCCGACGTCGAGCGGCTCCGCCGGGCGGGCGTGACCGTCCTGGGTGCCCGCCCGTTCGACCAGGTGCCGGCGTACCTCCAGCACGCCGACGCGCTCGTCGTCCCGCACGTCGTCGACGACTTCACGGACAGCCTCGACCCGCTCAAGCTCTACGAGTACCGGGCGGTGGGGCGGCCCGTCGTGTCGACGCCCGTGGCCGGCTTCCGCGACACCGCCGACCCGCGAGTCGCCGTCGCGTCGCCGGAGGGGTTCGCCGCCGCCGTCCGGGACGCGCTCGCGGAGCCGTCGCGCGGGCCGGCCGCGCCGCTCGACGAGGGCAGCGGCACGGACCCCGAGCCCATCCCCACCTGGGTGCGCCAGGTGGCCCTCATGTCCGACGTCGTCGAGGCCGTCCGGCGACCCGCTCCCACACCTCGGTGAGGGCCCGCGCGGTCCCGCGGGCGGGGAACCGCCGGGTCGCGTCGTCATACGCCGCCCGGGCGCGCCGCTCGGCCGCGCCGGGGTCGTCCAGCACGGCCAGGAGCCCGGCCGCGAGCGCCTCCACGTCGCCCGGCGGGACGAGCAGGCCCAGGTCCCGGCCGGGCGGCCGGACGATCTCCGGGACGCCGCCCGCGTCGGTCGCGACCACGGGGACGCCGCGCACCATCGCCTCGACCACCACCTGCCCGAAGGGCTCGGGTACGGGCGAGGCGTGCACGCAGACCGACAGCCGGTCGAGCTCGCCGGCCGGGTCGTCGCTGAACCCGACGACGTCGACGGCGCCGTGCAGCCCGAGCCGGTCGATCTCCGCGTCGACCGCGTCCGCGTAGGCGTCGGCCCCGAACAACGCGCCCCCGACCAGGCGGAAGCGCACGTCGGGGCGGCGGTCGAGCACCGTCCGCGCGGCCCGCACGAGCTCGAGCTGCCCCTTGGTCGGGCTGAGCCGGCCGACCAGCCCCACCACCGGGCGCTCCGGCGGCACCCGGTCGTCGTAGGCGGGCACCGCCTGGTCCGGCGCGTACCCGGGGTGCGCGACGGTGAGGTCGCGCACCCCCGGGAGCGTCCGGGCCGTCGCCTCCGAGTTCGCGACGACCGCGCGCGGGCCCCGGCGGGCCAGCGCGCGCAGGAGCCGCACCGCCACCGGCGGGAGGTAGTCGTCGGCGATCCGGTCGTGGACGTGCCACACCACCGGGACCCGGCACCACCGGGCCGCGAGGAGCCCGACGACGTCGGCGCGCAGCGAGTTGGTGTGCACGACGTCGGCGTCCGCGCTCCGGAGCACCGCGGCCACCCGGACCACGAGCCGGGCGGTCTCGCCCACCGCGAGCACCGCGCGCCAGGAGCCGCCGAGCGCGTGCCGGTCCATGCCCCGCGACCGCGCCCCGGCGTGGACCACGAGCGCCCGCACTCCGGCCGCCCGCAGCCGCTCGACGAGCGGGCCGTCGTCCAGCACGACCGCGCGGAGCTCGACGCGGCTCGGGTCGAGCTCCGCGGCCAGCCGGAGCAGCGCCAGCTCCCCGCCGCCCAGCGCCGCGGTGTGGTCGACGACCACGACGCGCAGCGGCCGCTCGGCAGCGCCCGGTGGCACCGTCACGACGAGCGCGCGGTCCGCAGCAGCCGGCCGATCGTGGGCGCGACCTGCGCGGGCGTCGGCGGCTCCTGCTCCGCGGACGGCGGCGCGGCCACGGTCGCGACCCGGACCCCCGTGGGCGGGAACGCCGGGGGGCGGACCGGCGTCGGCGGCGTGACGGCCCGCGCGGGGCCTGACTCGTCGCGCGCCGGGGCCGGGGACGCGTCGTCGTCCGAGCCGGTGGGCGCCCGGTCGTCCGGCGTGCCCTGCGGACCGCTCGGGGTGCGGTCCGCCGTCTCGTCGACGGGGTCGGGCACCGCGGCGGACGGACCGTCGGACGGGTCCGACTCGACGGGCTCGCCGTAGGTCGACGCGTAGACCATCCGGCTGTCGCCCTTCACCCCGGCCAGCGCGACGCCGGTGAGCGGTACGCCGTTGATGCGCAGCCGCTCGGCCGCCTCGGCGAGGACGCTCCGCGCGGTCCGGCCGGCGGTGGCGACGAGGACGACGCAGTCCGCGTAGGCGCCGAGGATCGTGGCGTCCGCCGCCGCCAGCACGGGCGGCGCGTCGATGACGAGCACCTCGCCGGCGTCCCGCGCCGCCTCGACGGTCGCACGGACCCGGTCCGTCGCCAGGTAGTCCGCAGGGTCCATCGTCGGGTCGTGGAGGGCGAGGAAGCGGAGGTTGGGCACCTGGGTGGGACGCAACCCGTCCGGACCGGTGCCCGGACCGTTCGGGCGCGGCAGGAGGTCCTCCAGGTCCGGACGACGCAGGTCGCCCGACACCGCGACGGTGGCCCGCCCGCTCATGGCCCACGACGCCGCGAGGTTGGCGGCGATGAACGGCCGCGGCGCGTGCGGGTCGGTGGCCGTCACGACGACCACGGCGTGCTCGCGGTCCTGCATCGCCACGTGCAGGGCGGTGCGCAGCTCCCGGATCGACTCGGTGAACGGGGAGGCGACCCGGCTCGAGATCGGCAGCACCGGGGTGCGGCGGTACGACTTGGCGGCCCGGGTCACCCCGTAGAGCTCTGCGAGGACCGGGACGCCGGCCGCGGCCGCGGCGTCGGCACGGCCACGCAGCCGGGAGTCGAGGGCCCGGCGGGCGAGGGCGAGGCCGACCCCGATCGCGAGCCCGGCGAGCGCGCCGAGAAGGACGATGCTGGCCCGCGGCAGCCCCACCACGACGGCTGAGGAACCGGTCGCGGGAGTGAGGATCTGGGCGGGCGTCACGATCGACTCGAGCGTGCTCCTGCTGGCCGACAGGGTCTGGTACTGGTCGATGATGGTGGAGCGCTCCGCGCCCGCCAGGGGGTCCTTGGGCTTGTCCTTCACCTGCTTGTCGACCGCGTCGAGCTGGCCCCGCAGCGCGTCGCGGCGGGCGTCGATCTCGGCGATCTGGTCGTCGATGACCCCGGGCAGGCTGTCGACGTAGGCGGACGCCACCGCGTTCGCCAGCGCGACCGCGTCGCCCGGGGCGCCCGCCGTGGTGGTGACCGCCATGACCTGCGTGGAGGCGTCGAACGCTCCCGAGACCTGGGCGGCGAGCGCCTTCGGGTCCGCTCCCGCGGCCACGCCCTCGGCCACCACCTGGAGCACACCGGGCGCCTCGACGAGCCCCGGGTCGGTGTCGACGCTCGTGGTGGTAGCCGCCGGCGACGTGCTGTCGCCCAGCTCGACGGCGTTGATCTGGACCGTCGCGGTCGCCTCGAACACCTCGGGCTTGCGGTCGGCGTACACCCACGCGGCGGCCAGCGCGAGCACGACCGACCCGATCAGGAGGTACTTGCACGCGGGCGACGAGGTCGACGTGGACTGCCACTTCGAGTTCGGTGAGGGCAAGGTGTTC
>NZ_JBHXAW010000128.1:0-11539 GCF_042726645.1 Isoptericola sp. NPDC060257 | reverse complement strand
CCTCGACGGTGCGGAGCACCTGCCCGGAGGTCATGCCGACCGCGCGCGCGCCGTCGACGACGCGCCGGTCGACGGCCTCGATGCCGGCGTAGGCGCCGGCCAAGATCGGTGGGATCGCCAGCAGCACGAACGCCGTCGTCGACGCCGCGACCTTGTGCGTGACCCCGAGGACCAGCACGAGCAGCAGCACCAACCCGAACGACGGCACGGCGCGGGCGGCGCCGGACAGGGCGACCGCGACCTCGCGGCCGCGACCCGTGTGGCCGATGAGCCAGCCGGCGGGCACGGCGAGCAGCGCGGCCAGGAGCACGGAGACGAACGTGAAGGCCAGGTGCGTGCCGATCGCCTCGGAGAGCGGCAGCGCCCCGGACGCGCGGTCGGGGGAGAAGATCCACGCGATGGCGTCCCCGAAAAGGTTCATGCGGCCGCCCTCCGTCGCGTCCAGGGCAGCAGGACCCGCCCGAGCAGCACCAGGAGCCAGTCGACGAGCAGGGCCACGACCACCACCGCGACGACGCCCGCGAGGATCTCGGCGACGATCTGGCGCTGGTACCCGTTCGTGAACAGGTAGCCGAGGTTGTCGATGCCGATGAGGATGCCGACGGTGGCCAGGGAGATCGTCGACACCGCCGTGACCCGCAGCCCGGCGAGCACGACGGGCCCGGCCAGCGGCAGGTCGACCTGCCAGAAGCGGCGCCAGGGGCCGTAGCCGACGGCGACGGCCGCCTGTCGCACGGTGGGCTCGACGGAGGCGAGGGCGTCGGCGACGAAGCGGGTCATGATCGCGATCGCGTAGATCGTCAGGGCGATGATCAGGTTGACCTCGGACAGGAAGCTGATGCCGAGCAGAGGCGGCAGCAGCGCGAACAGGGCGAGCGACGGGATCGTGTACAGCAGCCCGACCAGCGTGAGCACCAGCCCGCGGGTGAGGCGGAAGCGGAACGCGAGCCAGCCCGCCGGGATCGAGACCAGGAGCCCCAGCAGGATCGGCAGGGCGCTCTGGCGCAGGTGCTCGACGGTGAGCCGACCGATGAGGTCGAGGTTGTCGGCGACCCAGGTCACGGGGCGTCCTCCACCAGCACGCCCTGGGTGCGGCCGGTGGTGTCGACGAGCACCGTGCCGCGGTCGGTCTCCTTCGTGTGCAGCGCCCGCGTCCCGCGCTCGACGCCGATGAAGCTGGCGACGAAGTCGCTTGCGGGCGCCTCGATGATCTCGCTCGGGCTGCCCGCCTGGGCGACCTGGGCCCCGGTCTCGAGGATGACGACCTGGTCGCCCAGCAGGAACGCCTCGTCGATGTCGTGGGTGACGAAGACGATCGTCTTGTTCAGCTCCTGCTGCAGGCGCAGGGTCTCGGTCTGCAGCTCCGCGCGCACGATGGGGTCGACGGCGCCGAACGGCTCGTCCATGAGCAGGATGTTGGGGTCGGCCGCGAGGGCGCGCGCCACGCCCACGCGCTGCTGCTGACCGCCCGAGAGCTGGCTCGGGTACCGCTCGGCGAGCGAGCGGTCGAGGCCGACCACGTCGAGCACCTCCAGGGCCCGGTCCCGGGCCCGGGCCTTCGGCGTGCCCTCCAGGCGCAGCACCGTCATGACGTTGTCGAGCACCCGGTGGTGGGGGAGCAGACCGCCGTTCTGCAGCACGTACCCGATGCTGCGCCGCAGCTTCACCGGGTCGCGGTCGAGTACCGAGGTGCCGTCGATCGCGACCGTCCCCGCGGTGGGGTCCACCATCCGGTTGATCATGCGCAGCAGAGTCGTCTTGCCGCTGCCGGACGAGCCGACGAGCACCGTCGTGCGGTGCGGCGGCACCACGAGGTCGAAGTCCGCGACCGCCACCGTGCCGTCGGGGTACGTCTTGGTGACCGACCGGAACTCGATCATGGGCGGCGCCTCCGTCCTGGTTCGGAGGAGCACGGACGCGGGCCGACGTGCTCCGACGCCCTAGCCGACCACATCCCCGCCCTCGACGCGAGGGAGCGGGCCGGTCATGTCGCGGATCGGGGCCTTTCGGTCGTCTCGGGCGCGGTCTCGACGACGTCCCCCGCCCGGCCGAGACGCAGCAGGGCGGGGACGGCGACCATGAGGACGACCAGACAGGCGACCAACGCCAGGCTGGCGCCGAGCGCGGTGTGCGGCACGCCGACGCGCTCGGCGACGGCGCCGATCACGAGCGTCGCGGCGGGCATGACGCCGATGACGAGCTCCTGCAGGCCGAGCGCGCGACCGTGCACCGCGGGCTCGGTGACCATGAGCAGCAGGGTGGTCTGCAGCACGCCGAACGCCGCGCTGGCCAGCCCGATGACGCCCATGAGCACGAACGCGGGGCCGGGCGAGGCGGCCAGCGAGAACGCCGCCCAGGCCAGCCCCCACACGGTCGTGCCGAGGACGAACAGCGCGCCCTTGGACCGGAAGTCGCCCAGCGCGGCGATGACGAGCGAGCCCACGAGGCCGCCCACGCCGGCGCACGTCAGCAGCGCACCCAGGCCTGCGGCGTCCAGCCCGAACGACTCGGCGGCGAAGACCGGCATGAACGACTGGAACACCGGCCACAGGAAGATGTTCGCGGCCAGGGTGACCAGCAGGACGGCGACGGCGAGCCGGTTCCCGGCGAGGGCGCGGAAGCCGCCCGCCACCATGGCGAGCACCGAGATCGAGGCGTGGCCGCCCGGGCCGGTGCGCGTGCGCAGGCGCCGCAGCGGCAGCAGGAGCAGCAGGGACGCCACGTACCAGGCGGTCGAGACCCACAGGGCCGCGGGCGCGCCGATCGCGGCGATCATGCCGCCCCCCAGCGCCGGCCCGATCACCTGCGTCATGTTCATCGCCATCGAGTTCAGCGCGTTCGCGTTCGAGAGGTTCTCGCGGCCCACGAGGTCGAGGACCAGCGACATCCTGGCCGGCTGGGAGGGGGACTGCGCGATGCCGATGGCGAAGCCTCCCGCGACGAGCGCCCAGTACGGCAGCAGGTCGGCGGTCGCGAGGGCGGCGACCACGGCCACGGCGCCGGTGGCCCAGGCGCAGGCGACGAGCAGGAGCCGGATGCGGTCGTAGCGGTCGGCGAGCGCCCCCGCGACGGGGCCGAGCAGCATGGGCGCCAGGCGTGCCGCCGTGTAGACCGCGACGAGGAGCTCGGACCCGGTGAGCTCGAAGGCGAGCCAGCCGAGTACCAGGGTCTGCGTCCAGACGCCGCCGAAGAAGAAGAGGTTCGACGCCCACAGGAGCTGGAAGGGGCGGTTGCCCCGCAGGGAGGAGAACGCGCCGGAGGGTCCGCCCGGTCGGGCGAGGGCGGCCTGTCGTGCCACGGCGGCGGTGTCTCCTTCGGGTCGCGGGGGACCGCTCCCGCGGCCGCGACGATGGTATACCGGGATGGCGCCGCCGCGGTCAGGGGCGCGGGGTGCGCCGCGCCGCGGCGAGCAGGAGCTCGCGGACGCCGGGCCGGTCGACGTCCTCCTCCGTGCGGAACGCGACGTGCCGCGCCCGTCGGCCCGCGCCCTCCAGCAGCCCGTGCGGGTCGTCGTCGACGAGCGCGGCGCCGCGGGCGAGCACGAGGTTCACGTGCCGCCGGTAGGGCGCCACCGCCGCGACCAACCCCACGTACGTGCCGGGCCGGTAGGTGTACCCGAGAAGGCGGGCGGACGGGTCCGGCTCCTCGACGGCGTCGGGCAGCACCTCCGCCACGAGGGCGCGGAGCCGCTCCGTGACGGCGCGCACCGGGGGAGCGAGGCCGTCGAGCACGGCGGCGACGTCGCCCTGGTCGTCCCGCCCGTCCTCGCCCATGACGCCGACGCTAGCGTCCGGGCTCCGCGCACGCCGGATCCTCGCCCGGGACGACGAGAGGCCCCGCCGCGTCCGACCGGACGCTGCGGGGCCTCTCGTGGTGGGGTGGCTAACCGGGCTTGAACCGGCGACCTCCTGGACCACAACCAGGCGCTCTACCGACTGAGCTATAGCCACCACGGCCCTGTGACTGCGACAGATGCCGAAGCACCGGGCCGTCGAAAAGTGTACATGCTCCGCGGGGCGGTTCAGGCCTCCGTGCGGTGCCGGGTGACCGACGTCTCGCTGACGCGCTCGGCGACCGCGCGCGCCGTCTTCGTGTCGGGCCCCGGCTGGGGCACGAACAGCGCCTCGCGGTAGTAGCGGAGCTCGTCGATGCTCTCCAGGATGTCCGCGAGCGCGCGGTGGCCGCCGTCCTTCTTGGGCGAGGCGAAGTACACGCGCGGGTACCAGCGCCGGGCGAGCTCCTTGATCGACGACACGTCGACGATCCGGTAGTGCAGGTGCCCCACCAGTTCGGGCATGTCGCGGTCGAGGAACATCTTGTCCGTGCCGACGGAGTTGCCGGCCAGCGGTGCCTTGCCCGGGTCGGGCACCCACTCGCGCACGTAGTCGAGCACGGC
This sequence comes from Isoptericola sp. NPDC060257, assembly GCF_042726645.1. NCBI lineage: Bacteria > Bacillati > Actinomycetota > Actinomycetes > Micrococcales > Promicromonosporaceae > Isoptericola > Isoptericola sp. NPDC060257. Next base: position 7,143 of record NZ_JBHXAW010000128.1, on the reverse strand, counting down.
GTGCTCGGCGTCGGCGAGGGTCATGCCGCCGGAGAGCTCCTCGATGAGGCCGGACGTGGTGTGCATGTCGCGGACGAAGTCGTTCATCTGCTCGACCGCTTCCGCGGGAGGCGCGATGACCACGTCCACCCCCTCGCCGAGCACGTTCAGCTCGGAGTCCGTGACCACGGCGGCGACCTCGACCAGCGCGTCCGCGCGCAGGTCCAGGCCGGTCATCTCGCAGTCGATCCACACGATGCGTTCGTTCGGGTTCGCGGGGCTCACGGGGTCAGCCTACGGTCCGCGTGACCAGGAGCGGCCCGGGGAACGGGCGGGGACATGACGAGGGCCCCGCTGCTCCGGAACGTTCGGGGAACGGTCCGGGCCGCGGGGCCCTCGTGGCGGTGTCGTCGCCGGGTCGGTACCCGGCGGGCGCTCGCCCGGCGGGTGTCATGCGGTCAGCCAGTCGAACAGCCAGCGGGCGACGCTGGTGCGCTGTCGACGGGCGTGCGGCTGCCGGCGCAGCTTGCGCTGCTGCTGCAGTCGGTGGACGGTACGTTCGCGCTCGGCCTCCTCGAGGCGCTCGCGCTGGATGACCTGCACGAGAAGCAGGTTCTCCGGGGGAAACATGGTGATGGTGTCCTTCGTGACGTGGGGTCGTCGGTCCGGGCCAGGGACCACCCGTGCGACCGGTGTAGGACCGGCCGCGCGTCACCGCGGTGCATGGACGAGTCTGCCGGGACGGTGTCGGCCGGCGCACGGTTTTTTCCCAGGTTGCGAGGTCGAGAGCGTGCTGGGCAGCGGCCGCTGGCATCTGAGGTGTGTGCGGCCGGGCGGATACGATGAGCCCCGCGCCTCCATAGCTCAATGGATAGAGCAACGGCCTTCTAATCCGTAGGTTGCAGGTTCGAGTCCTGCTGGGGGCACCTTCGATCGTCTTCAGGGCCGGGGCATCGCCGCCGCGTCGGCGTGGTCGACCAGCTCGCGGCCCTCGCGACGGATCCGCTCGGAGCCCCACACGCCGAGAGGGGCGAGGGCGTCGTTGAGCGCGCGGCCGTGCTCGGTGAGGGCGTACTCGACGCGGGGCGGCACCTCGGCGTAGACGGTGCGCACCACGAGGGCGTCGGCCTCCATCTCCCGCAGGTGCTGGGTGAGCATCTTCTCGCTCACGCCCGGCAGGCCGCGGCGCAGCTCGGCGAACCGGCGCACGCCGTGCTCCTCGAGCTCCCAGAGGATGAGGCCCTTCCACTTGCCGCTGACGACGTCGAGCGCGGCGTCGATGCCGCAGACGTAGGGGCCGCGCCGGGTGCTGACGGTCATGGTGCTCCTCGGTCGGGGTACTTCCCTCAAGGTAAGTACCGCAGTTATGAGTGCGTACTTCTCAGCGTCTCCGTACCCCCAGAGCATGGAGGCACAGCGGCATCACCACAAGGCACGACGCACCAGAGGAGCACCGCGCATGACTGCACAGCACGCACCGGTCACCGTGATCGGCCTCGGCCCGATGGGCCAGGCGATGGTCCGCAGCCTGCTGGCCGGAGGCCGCCCGGTCACCGTCTGGAACCGCACGCCGTCGCGTGCCGACGGCGTGGTGGCGGACGGCGCCGTCCTCGCCGCGAACCCGCGCGCGGCGCTCGAGGCGGCGGACCTGGTCATCCTCAGCCTCACCGACTACGCCGCCATGGACGGGATCCTCGACGGCGCGACCGACGCGCTCGACGGACGCACGCTGGTCAACCTCAGCTCGGACACCCCGGACCGCACCCGCGAGGCCGCGGCGTGGGCGTCGGCGCACGGCGCCGGCTTCCTCACCGGCGGCGTGATGAGCCCGGCACCGACGGTCGGCACGCCGGACGCCTACGTCTACTACAGCGGTCCGCAGGAGTTGCTCGAGCGGCACCGCGACGTCCTCGCGCTGATCGGGGAGCCCCGCTACGTCGGCGCGGACCCCGGCCTGGCGCAGCTCATGTACCAGGCGCAGCTCGACGTCTTCCTCACCGGGCTGTCCGCCCTGATGCACGCGACCGCCCTCGTGGGGAGCGCCGGTATCCCGGCGCGCGACTTCCTTCCCGAGGCGCTGACCACGCTCGCGGACATCCCCGCGATGCTCGCGGCCGGGGACGGCACGCCGGAGGGCGTCGGCGAGCAGATCGACGCGGGGCGGCACCCCGGCGACCTGAGCACGGCGACCATGATGGGCGCCACCGCCGACCACCTGGTCGCCGCCAGCGCGGCGGCCGGGATCGACGTCGGCCTGCCGCGCGCGGTGCGGGAGCACTACCGCCGGGCGATCGACGCCGGCCACGGCGGCGACGGCTGGACGCGCATCGTCGACGGCATCCGGGACCCGCGATGAGCGCCGGGACGCCCGGGGGCGCCGAGGTCGCCCTGCTCGGGCTGGGCGAGATGGGGCGGGCGCTGGCCGGCGCGCTGCTGGACGTCGGCCACGACGTCGCGGTCTGGAACCGCACCCCCGGCCGCGACGTCGACCTGGTGGCGCGCGGCGCCCGACGGGCCGCGAGCGCCCGGGGCGCCGTGCTCGCGGCGCCGACCGTCGTCGTGTGCCTGGACGACCACGCGTCGGTCCACGAGGCCCTCGACCCGCTCGCCGCGGACCTGCGGGGCCGCGCCGTCGTCAACCTCACCACCACCACGCCGTCCGAGGCCCGCGAGCTCGCCGCCTGGGCGGAGGAGCGCGGGGTGCGGTACCTCGACGGCGCGATCATGGCGACCCCGCCGATGATCGGCGCGCCGGGAGCCACGATCCTCTACAGCGGCGACGAGGGCGTGTTCGACGAGACCCGGGCCGTGCTGGACCGGTGGGCCGGCAGCACGTTCGAGGACGCGGACCCGGGCCGGGCGTCGCTGCTGGACCTCGCGATGCTCTCGGGGATGTACGTGATGTTCATGGCGTTCCTGCACGGCGCCGCGATGGTGGGAGCCGACGGTGTCGACGCCGGGAGCTACGCGCGGCGGGCGGCGCCGTTCCTCGCGGCGATGACCGAGTACTTCGTGCTCGACGCCGAGGCGGTCGACCGCGGCGACTACTCCGACCCGGTGCAGAGCCTGGACTGGTCCGACCTCGGGCACCTGGTGCGCGCGAGCGAGGAGCAGGGCGTGGACCCGGCGCCGATCGCCATGGTGGAGGCGCTGCGTCGGCGCCAGGTGGACGCCGGGCACGGGGCGGACGGCTTCGCGCGCATCTACGAGAGCCTGCGCCGCCGCTGAACCCGCGGGCGACCGGCGCGCGCGTTTGGCACGGAACGCGCCAACGGGAAGGATGTGCCCGTGACACCTTCCCTGGAGACCCGTGCCTCGCGCCGCGCCGCGAGCAGGAAGGACGCCGGGGCGGGCGAGGAGATCGGCGTCACCGTCCACGACGTCGCCCGCGACCTGCGTCGCGACGTCGCGGCGGTCGAGCTCCCCCTCCCGATCGACGGGGCCGAGGATGCCGCGGCGTCCCGCGACCGGTTGCTCGCCCAGCTCGACGAGCACCTGCTGCCGCGCCTCAAGGAGCTGTCGTCGCCGGCCGTCGTCGTCGTCGCGGGCTCGACCGGCGCGGGCAAGTCCACGCTGTACAACTCGCTGCTGGGGGAGGCCGTCTCCGAGGCGGGCGTCCTGCGCCCCACCACGCGCGAGCCGGTCCTCGCCCACCACCCGGCCGACGCCGACGTCATGGCGGCCGGGCCCGTCACGGAGCTGTCGCGCGTGGTGCAGCACGAGGGCGTGCCGCGCGGGACGGCCCTGCTGGACGCGCCGGACCTCGACTCGTTCGTGCAGCAGAACCGTTCGACCGCGCAGCAGCTGCTCGAGGCCGCCGACCTGTGGCTCTTCGTCACCACGGCCGCACGCTACGGCGACGCGCTGCCGTGGCAGGCGCTGGCCCGCGCCACGGAGCGCGGGGCGTCGGTGGCGATGGTGCTCAACCGGGTGCCGAAGGAGACGCTGACGACGGTCCGCGGCGACCTGCTGCAGCGCCTGCGCGAGCACGGCATGACCGACGTCCCGCTGTTCGTGGTCCCCGACGTCGGCCCGCACGAGGGCCTGCTCGACCCGTCGGTCGTGCAGCCGGTGCGGCGCTGGCTGACGATGCTGGCCGGGCCGGACCGCTCGCGGGCCGTCGTCGTGCGCACCCTCAAGGGCGCGCTGGGCGCGCTGCCCGGCTGGGTCACGTCGCTCGCGGACGCGATCGACGCGCAGCAGGAGGCCGTGCACGTGCTGCGCCGCCGGGTCACGGAGGAGATCCCTGCGGCGGAGCAGCTCGCCCGCGACGCGGTCGCGGCCGGGGTCGTCGCCGGGGCGTCGGTCGAGGCGCGGTGGCGGGAGCTGTCCGGCGCCGTCGGAGTCGACCGCGTCAAGGTCCGCGGCGACCGCGCGCGCAGCACGCGCCGCGCCGGCCGCGCGCGCGAGGCCGCGCTGGAGGGGCTCCGGTCCGACGTCGTCGACGCCGCGTCGCGCACCCTGGCGGCGTCGGGGGCCCGGGTCGAGGAGCGGCTGCGCGCCGTCCTCGCCGGGCCGGGCGCGCCCGCCGGCGGCGAGGCCGTCGCGCCCGACGGCGCGGCCCGCACCGCGGCGCGCGAGGCCGACGTGCCGGGGCGGGTGGCGCAGTGGGCCGACCGGGCCGACGCCCTCGTCGGGGAGCTCACCGGCGACGCCGCGTCGGGCGCCCGCGTCGAGGCCGCCGTCAAGGCGTTCGGGGCGCGCGGGCTCGCCACGCTGTTCCTCGCCTCCGCCGCGGGCAGCGGCGACGCCGACCGCCTGCTGGAGCGCGTCCTGGGGGACCTGGCCGCGGCGCCCGTCGCGACCCTGCGCGACGACCTCGGTGACCGCGCGGCCGCCGTCGTCGACGCCGAGGTGCAGGCCGTGCTGGACGACCTCGGTCCGTCCGAACCCGCCGACGACGCGGCCGCGGGGCTGCGCGTCCGGCTCGCCGAGCTCAGGAGGCTGACATGACCGAGAGCCCGTCCCACGACGCGACGCTGCGCGCCCGCACCGAGGACCTCGCGCAGGCGCTCGAGATCGCCGGGCCCCGGCTCGACGACGCCACGTCGCAGCGCGTGTCGGCCGCGGTCGAGGGGGTGCGGGAGCGGCTCGCGCTCGGCGTCGACCACACGGTGGTGGCGTTCGCCGGGGGCACGGGTTCGGGCAAGTCCAGCCTGTTCAACAAGGTGTCGCGGCTGAGCTTCGCCGACGTCGGCGTGAAGCGGCCGACGACGGCGCGCGTGACGGCCTGCTCGTGGTCGGACGACGCGGAGTCGCTGCTCGACTGGGTGGGCGTGGACCGCGAGCGCCGCATCACCCAGGGCGGCGAGCTCGACGGCGAGGACGAGGAGAAGCTCGCCGGGCTGGTGCTGCTCGACCTGCCGGACCACGACTCCGTCGAGCCGGCGCACCGCGAGGTCGTGGACCGCGTGCTGCCGCTCGTGGACCTGCTGGTCTGGGTCGTGGACCCGCAGAAGTACGCGGACGACGCCCTGCACTCGGGGTACCTGCGCGAGTCCGTGGGCTCCGAGTCGTCGATGGTGGTGCTGCTCAACCAGGTGGACACCGTGCCGGACGCGCAGCGGGAGAACCTGCTGGCCGACCTGGCGCGACTGCTCGAGGACGACGGCCTGACCGGCGTGTACGTGCAGGGGGTGTCCGCGAAGACGGGCGAGGGGATCGACCGGGTCCGCGGGCTGCTGGAGGAGGCGTGCGCGCGACGGTCGGTCGCGGCGGGCCGCGCGGCCGCCGAGCTGGACGTCGCGGCGCGGCTGCTGCTGGCCCAGACGCCGGCGGAGGTGCCGTGGCAGATGGGGCCCGCGGTCGAGCGTGAGCTGGACGCCCTGGTGACCGCGACCGGGCTCGACGCGGTCGCGAGCCAGGTGGGCAACGCGGTGCGCAACGGCTACGGGCGGCCCGAGGTGCCGCCGCCGGACCGCGACGCCGTCGCGCTCTCGCGGGCCCGCTGGCTGACCCGCGCGGGCGCCTCGTTGCGGCCGGGGTGGCAGCGCTCGCTCGCGTCGTCGGTGGCGGGAGCGGACCAGCTGCGCACGTCGGTGGCGGGCGCGCTGCGCGGCATCGCGCTCGACACGCGGGGGCCGTCGGCGGCCCGGACGCTGCGCCGCACGGCATGGGTGCTCGGCGCCGTCGCGGTGGTGGCGGCGGTCGTGGGGGTCCTCGCCCTCACGGGCGTGCTCGACGTCGCCTCGCCCTGGCCGGCCGTCGTGCTGGCGCTGGCCGGCGTCGCGGCCGTGGCCGCCGTGGTGGTGGCACTCGCGGGCACGGCCTCGCGGAGGGCGCTGGCACGCAGGCGCGAGCAGGCCGTGGCGTCCGCGGGCCGGGCGGCGCTCGAGCGGGTGCTGTCCGAGGGGCTCGGCGAGCCGACGCAGAAGTTGCTCCACGAGCACCGGCGCGTGCGCGAGCTGGCGCAGGCGGCGACCGAGCTCCCGACGTCGCTGCCGCTCACCGGGTCCCTGAGGCTGCCCACAGGCTCCGAGCTGACGCCGTCGTCCACAGCCACGCCGAAGACGGGGGCGCACCGGGCCTCGGGCGACTGATCCTGGGGGCCCGCCGGCGCCTGCCGGCGGCGGACCCAGGAGGAGCGCATGAACGAGGTCAGCATCACGGTGAACGGGTTCGTCGGGACGAAGCCGACGCTGCACCGGTCCGACGGCGGCGTCGAGTGGACCACGTTCCGCGTGGCGAGCACGCGGCGGCTGCGCGACCCCCGCAGCGGCGAGTGGTCCGACGGCCAGACGCTGTGGTTCACGGTGAAGTCCTTCCGTACCGGCGCCCGCCACGTGGCGGAGTCGCTGGCGCAGGGCGACCCCGTGGTCGTCACCGGCAGGCTGTCCACGGAGGAGTGGACCGACAAGGAGGGCAAGGACCGCTGGCAGCTCGTGATCGACGCGCACGGCGTGGGCCCGGACGTCACCCGCGGGCTGGCGCGGTTCACGCGCGTGGTCGACCGGGCGGACGCCGAGGACCTGCCGGAGCCCGAGCCCGAGCCGGTGCCGGTCGGCGTGTGAGGCCCGAGGTCGCGTAGGCTGGTGGACCGGCCGCCATGCCGGTCCTCCAGCCTGCCCGCTGGAGCCTCGAACCTCTCGGACCCGATCCCTCGGGTTCGCCGCGCGATCGAACGGTGGAAGCAGAGCCAGTGGCTGAGTTCATCTACTCCATGTA
>NZ_JBHXAW010000127.1:0-11635 GCF_042726645.1 Isoptericola sp. NPDC060257 | reverse complement strand
GGAACACCATCGACGCCAGCGCCGGCGGCAGGTCCTGCTTGCGGATCTGCGCCAGCGCGGTCGCGATCGACGTCTCCGGGCCGAGGATCACCGGCTCGGTGGTCATGAGGCCGCCGGCCGTGTCCTCGTCGTAGGACAGCAGGCGACGCACGTCCTTCGCCTCCTCCGGCTCCATGAGCTCCAGGAGGCGGGCGGCCTGCTCGTCGGGCAGCTCGTTGAGCAGGTCGGCGGCGTCGTCGGGCTGCATGGCCTCGAGGACGTCCGCGGCTCGGTCGGAGTCCAGGCGGGACACGATGGCGACCTGGTCGTCCTCCGGCAGCTCCTCGAGCACGTCGGCCAGACGCTCGTCGTCGAGCGCGCTCGCCACCTCGAGGCGCCGGGTGTCGCCCAGCTCGTGCAGCACGTCCGCCAGGTCCGCCGGGCGGAGGTCCTCGTACGCCTCCAGCAGCTTCGTGGCCCCCTGCTCCTCGGTGGAGCCGGCCAGCCCGGTGACGGCGCCCACCGGGACGACGAGCGTCTCCCCGCGCCGGCGCAGCGACAGCCCGCGGGCGGGCTGCTTGCGGCGCACGAAGAGCTGGTCCACCAGCCAGTCGCCCGTGCGCTGGCGCGTGATGGACAGGTCCTCGACCGTGGCCTCGCCGGAGCCGTCCGTGAAACGCACGGTGCGGTCCAGCAGCTCGCCCAGCACCAGCGACTCCATGGCGCGCTGCTCGAACCGGCGCATGTTGAGCAGGCCGGTGGAGATCACCTGGCCCGCGTCGATCGCGGTGACCCGCGTCAGCGGGAGGAAGACGCGTCGCCGGCCGGGGACCTCGACGACCAGCCCCACCGCGCGGGGCGCGCCCTTGGCGCGGACCAGCACGACGGCGTCGCGCACGCGCCCCACCTCGTCACCGATCGGGTCGAAGACCTGGGTGCCGGCGAGGCGTGCCATGAAGACCCTGGTTGCCGCGCTCACGTCGGTCAGCCTACGCGGGGCGGGCCCGTCGGTCCTGGTAGCGGGCGTGCGGCGCGGGTGGTGTGGTGGTGCAGGGCCCGCGACTGGGCCAGACTGGGCGAATGAGCTTCAGCCGCCCGAACGCCGTGCCCCGCGTCCCGACCCTCCCGGCGGGCGACGAGGTCGCCGCGTACGACACGTACCTCGAGGCCCAGCAGGCCGTCGACTACCTGTCGGACCACAAGTTCGCCGTCGAGCACGTCACCATCGTCGGCACCGACCTGCGCATGGTCGAGCGCGTCACCGGGCGGCTCTCGTACGGTCGGGTCGCGCTCGCGGGCGCCCTGTCGGGTGCGTGGTTCGGCTTCTTCGTCGGCCTGCTGCTCAGCCTCTTCGGCGGCGCCGGCATGGGCGGCGTGCTGCTCGTCGGCATCGGCCTGGGTGCCGGCTTCGGCCTGCTGTTCTCGGTGCTGTCCTACGCGCTGACCGGCGGGCGTCGCGACTTCACCTCGTCGTCGCAGATCGTCGCGTCGACCTACGCCATCCTCTGCGCCGCCGAGCAGGCCGGCGAGGCCCGGTCCATGCTCCGGGAGTCCCCGGGCGGGCTCGGCAAGGCGCGTCGTGGTGCGGCCACCGCCACCCCGCCGGTGGGGTCGCCCGCCGTCGGCGCGCCGGCCGCGCCCGTGGCTCCCGCCGCGCCGCGCACACCCGATCCTCGCTGGACCACCCCCAGCGGGGCCCCGCGGTACGGCGCGATGCGGCCCGCCGGGGAGCAGGGCCCCTCGCCGGAGCCCCAGAGCCCCGCGCCCCAGAGCCCTGCTCCGCAGGAACCGGAGCCGCAGGGCCCCCCACCAGGCACCCACCAGCCGGAGCCCCGGCAGCCGCAGGAGGGCGACCCGGAGCAGCCGAAGGCGCCGGAGCACGACGACCCGTACCGCCCGCCGCAGCCCTGAAACGCCCTGCCCGGATCTGTTCGGCAGCGCCTTGATCTGATCGGCACGTCGGCCTGCCGAAGAGATCAACGCGGTGCCGAACAGATCCGCGCTCACGGGGGCGGCGGCAGCAGCGGATGCTGCCGCAGCGTCCGTCGGAGCGCCTCCGGGAAGCGCGCGGTCAGTGCTCGCGTGACCTCACCGATGCGGGAGCTCCCGACGGCGGTCACCCGGACGGGGTTGACGCCGGTCGCACGGATGGCATCGAAGCGCTCCTTCTCCCGCAGGAGCTCCTGGGCGGCGTGGTGGCCGGGCCGCACGCCGCCGTCGCGGTACTTCACCAGTCCGTCGAACTCCGCGTACACGGACCAGTCCGGCCAGCCGAGGTCGCAGTGGAAGACGCCGCGTGCGGTGGCGATCGGCGCCTGCGTGATCGGGCGGGGCAGGCCGGACCGGAGCGCCACGTACCGGAGCCAGGTCTCCCAGGCGGAGTCGGCGCCGGCGTCCGCATGGTCCAGGACCCACCTCGCCCGGCGCGTGCCGTTGCGCCGGCGCGTGACCCCGAGCGCGGCACGGCACTCGTCGAGGTCGACGCCCCGTGCGAGGGCGTGGTCGGCGATCACCAGGCCTTCGAGGGGATGCATCGACCGGGCACAGTCCGCCACCGTGCGCGCGAGGGCCGTGACGGGCAGGCCGTCCTGTTCCACGCGGTGTGCGGAGGGCACGGTGCTGAGGTGCCGCTCGAGGTCCGCCGCGGCGCCCCCTGACCGGCGGTACGCCTGCACGACGTGCGTCACGGCGGGGACGCGCCACAGCCGGAGACCGTGGAGCACGGCAGCGGTCTCGTGGCTGAAGACGTGGTCCGCGTCGAGCTGGCGGTGAGCGGCCGCGGCGAGCGCACGGGCACGCCGTCGTGCCGTCTGGGACCGGTGCTCGTCGCGGGGCTTCTCGACCGTTCGGTATGCGCCGCGACGCAGCCGCTCGAGCTCACCGGCGCGCCGCGCCTGATCCAGCACGTGGCGCTGGAGCTCGCCTGCGAGAATCACCGGCTCGTCGTCGATCATGCGGACGAGCGTGCCGCAGCGTCCCGCCTTCCGGCGGCGGCCTGTGGACGGGCGTCGTCTGTTCGGCAGCAGGTGGATCTCTTCGGCATGCTCACGTGCCGAAGAGATCCACGCAGTGCCGAACGGACGAGCGGGATCAGCCGCGCAGGCGCGCCATCCAGGCCTCGACGTCCTCGGGACGGCGGGGGAGGGCGGCGGACAGGTTCTCGTTGCCGTCGGCGGTGACCAGCACGTCGTCCTCGATGCGCACGCCGATGCCGCGGTACTCCTCGGGCACGGCGAGGTCGTCGGCCTTGAAGTACAGCCCCGGCTCGATGGTGAAGACCATGCCGGGCTCGAGCACGCCGTCCAGGTAGAGCTCGCGGCGCGCCTGCGCGCAGTCGTGGACGTCCAGGCCGAGGTGGTGGCTGGTGCCGTGCACCATCCAGCGGCGGTGCTGCTGGCCCTCGGCGGAGAGGGACACCTCGGCGGTGACGCCGTCGGGCAGCAGACCCCACTCCTCGAGGCGGGCGGCGATGACCTCCATCGCGGCGGCGTGGATGTCGCGGAACTTCGTGCCGGGCTTCGCGACGGCGAACGCGGCGTCGGCGGCGTCGAGCACCGCGGTGTAGATGCGGCGCTGCACGTCGGTGAACTCGCCGTCCACGGGCAGGGTGCGCGTGATGTCGGCGGTGTAGAGGGAGTCGACCTCGACGCCGGCGTCGAGCAGCACGAGCTCGCCGGTGCGGACCACGCCGTCGTTGGTGATCCAGTGCAGCGTGGTGGCGTGCTCGCCGGCGGCGGCGATGGTCTCGTAGCCGACGGTGTTGCCCTCGAGGCGGGCGTGCGCGTCGAACGTCGTCTCGATGACGCGCTCGCCGCGGCGGTGCGCGACGGCCTTGGGCAGCGCCGGCACGACCTGCTCGAAGCCCTCGATGGTGCGGGCCACGGCCTCGCGCAGGTGCTCCAGCTCGAGCGCGTCCTTCACCAGGCGGATCTCCGACGTGGCCTCGACGAGGGACTCGTCGTCCGCCTCCGCCTCGACCCCGGCCTCCTCGCGGATGGCCTCGACGAGCGTCTCGATGTTCTCGTCCGCACCGGTCACGACCAGCACGCGCACGCCGTCGGCGCCGACGTCCTTGGCCAGCGCGTCGCGCAGCTCGTCGACGTGGCGGGCCTCGACGCCGGTGAGCGTCGTGACGTCGTCGAGCGACGGCCGCGCGCCCACCCAGAACTCGCCGTAGCGGGAGTCGGCGTAGAACTCCTCGGTGTCGCGGGCCGCGAGCGGGCGCACGTACAGCACGGCGTGGTGGTGGGTGCCGTTGCCGCTGCCGTCGGGGTCGCCCTCGCCGTCGGCCACGGGGTGGAGCACGAGCACGGCGTCGGGCTCCTGGTCGGTGCCGAGGCCGGTGAGGTGCGCGAACGCGGAGTGCGGGCGGAACCGGTAGTCGGTGTCGTTGGAGCGCACCTTGAGCGGCCCGGCGGGGACCACGAGGCGGGCGCCCGGGAAGCGGGCGGACAGCGTCGCGCGGCGCTCGGCCGTGTACGGCACGGCCTCGCCGGGCTCGACGCCGAGGTCGGCGCGCTCGCCCCACTGCGAGGTGATGAACGACTTGAACGCCTCCGAGACGGGGCGCTGGGAACGGTTGCTGCCGCGGTCCTCGCTGCTCGCGGGGGCGGTGGGCGAGGTCTCGTCGACGGGGGTGGTGTCGGTCATGGTCCCCAGTGTCCCACCCGCGCGGAGGGCCCGGGCCGGGGTCGGAGACGGGGTCGGTCAGGCGCGTGCGAAGTCGTGCAGCGCCCGCGTGAGCACCTGGTTGAAGGCGGCGGGGGCGTCGGAGTTGACGTCGTGGCCGGCGTCCGGGACGACGACGAGCGCGCCGCGCTCGGCGGCCGCCACGTGCCGCGACTCCTCGAGCCGCATCCGGTCCCGCGCGCCGTTGACGAACCACACGGGCACGCGCAGGGCCCGCGTGCTGGCCACCGACGAGCGGCCGGCGAGGTGCGTGAGCGCGTCGGTGACGATGTCCCAGCCCGGCCGCGGCACGGCGTCGCCCAGGAGCGCCGCGACCTCGAGCCCGCCCGCGCGCGACCGTCCGCCGGTGATCGCCGAGCGCCAGGCGACGCCGGCGTCGCGCAGGCCGCGGCGCAGCGCCGTCGTGCCGGTGACGGCGAGGTGCGCGACGTCGCGGAACAGCGCCACGGGCTTGCCCTTGGGGTCGGACGAGCAGCCCGCCGCGACGACGCCGGCGAGCGGCGACCCGGCGGCGGCCGTCGCCTGGTGTGCTGCCCATGCGAGCGACGTGTACCCCCCGAGCGAGAGCCCCACCACCACGACGGGCCGGCCGGCGCCGAACGACCCGGCCGCCTCGTCGAGCACCTCGAACGCGCGGGGCATGGAGAACCGCTCGCGGTGCAGGGCGCCGTGCGCGGGCAGGTCGACGGCGACAGCGTCGTGCCCGGCGTCGCGCACGTGCTCCACCTGCCGCTCCCAGATGGCCGACGACGTGCGCATCCCGTGCACGAAGACGATCCCGGCCCGCTGCGGTGCGGGGTCGGCGCCGAGGGCGGTGCCGAGCGCGGCGGGCACGGCGGGGGCGGGGGTGGCGTCGGCGCTGAGGAGGTTCATCGCGAACGATGGTGCCCTGCCGGTCGGGGCGTGTGGGGGGAGGCGGCGGCGGGCGCGGTGGAGAGGTTGTGCCCATTCCTTCACGGGGCCGGTGCGGCGGGAGTGTCCGACGTCGCACCGCGCGGAGGCCGTTTCGGGCGTGCGGGCCCGCGGCGCTCCCTAGAATCGGTGATCGTGACGCCGCCCCGGATCGACCTCCACACCCACTCGCGGGCCTCCGACGGCACGGACTCCCCGCGCGGCGTGCTCGAGGCGGCGGCCGGTGCCGGGCTGGACGTCGTCGCCCTCACCGACCACGACACCACCGCCGGCTGGGCCAAGGCCGCGGACGCCGTCGTGACAACCGGCGTGGCGTTGGTGCGGGGCACCGAGATCTCCACGCGCGTCACGACCGAGGGCGGCAGCATCAGCGTGCACCTGCTGTCCTACCTGCACGACCCGGAGGACGCCGTCCTGCTGGCCGAGTGCGACCGCACCCGCGACGACCGCCTGACGCGGGCCCGGCGCATGACCGAGCGCCTCGCGGAGGACTTCCCGCTGACGTGGGACGACGTCGTCGCGCAGACGGGCGACGACGCGACGGTGGGCCGCCCGCACCTCGCGGACGCGCTGGTCGCGGCGGGCGTCGTGGCGTCGCGGGACGAGGCGTTCGCCACGATGCTGCACCCGGGCGCGCGCTACTACGTGCCGCACTACGCCCCGGACACGGACGCCGCGGTGCGGGCGGTGCTCGGCGCGGGCGGCGTGCCCGTCATGGCGCACCCGGGCGCCGGGGCGCGCGGTCGCACGGTGAGCGAGGAGACGATCGCATCGCTCGCCGCGGCGGGCCTCGCCGGGCTCGAGGTGGACCACCGCGACCACGACGCGGCCACCCGCGACCGGCTGCGCGGCCTGGCGGGGGAGCTGGGGCTGCTCATCACCGGCTCCAGCGACTACCACGGCACGGGGAAGCTCAACCGCATCGGGGAGCGCACGACCGCTCCCGAGGTGCTCGCTCGGATCGAGGAAAGAGGTCTGCTGGACGTGATCCGCCCGTGAGCGCGGTGCTGGACACCGCGCTGTTCACCGAGGTGTTCGTCACCCTGTTCGTCATCATGGACCCGCCCGGCACGGTGCCCGTGTTCCTGGGCCTGACGTCGGCGATGGGGGCCAAGCAGCGCAACCGCGCCGCGCGGCAGGCGATCCTCGTCGCGTTCGGCGTCATCGTGGTCTTCGCCCTGTTCGGCCAGCAGGTGCTGCACTACATGGGCATCACGCTGCCGGCGCTCCAGGCCTCCGGCGGGCTGCTGCTGCTCCTCATCGCGATGGAGCTGCTCACGGGCAAGATGGAGGAGCCGTCGCCGTCGGGCAACAAGGGCGTCAACGTGGCGCTCGTGCCGTTGGGCACGCCGCTGCTGGCGGGGCCGGGCGCGATCGTCGCGACGATGGTGTTCGTCCAGCAGACCCGGGTGTCGGACGACGGCGGTGCTCCTCAGCTGATCGCCATCGCGGTGGCGATCGTGCTGGTGCACGTGTGCCTGTACCTGTCGATGCGGTTCGCGAACGTCATCCACCGGGTGCTGCGGGAGTCGGGCGTCACGCTGGTGACCCGCATCGCGGGCCTGCTGCTCGCCGCGATCGCGGTGCAGCAGATCGCCACGGCGGTCACCGAGTTCGTCAAGATGGCGCAGTAGCGCCCGGGGTACGGCCGGCTGCCGGGACCCCGCCACCACAAACATGGGATGTTAGGGTCTTTCGGTGTCCGATCCCGTCGTGCCCCCGGCCGCGCCCATGACGTCGCCGATCTCCCCGCCCCGCAAGGTCTCCGAGCTCGTCGTCGAGCACCTGACCGACCTCGTCGAGCGGGGGGAGTGGCCCGTCGGGTCCCGCATCCCCGCCGAGCCCGAGCTCGTCACCCAGCTCGGCGTCGGGCGCAACACCGTGCGCGAGGCCGTGCGTGCGCTGGAGCACGCGGGCATCCTCGAGCCGCGGCGCGGCGACGGCACCTACGTGCGCGCCGCCAGCGGCCTGGACGCCGCCATCGGGCGCCGCGCGCGCACCTCCGACGCGCTGCAGGTGCTCGAGGTGCGCGCCGTCCTCGAGCGCGGGGCCGCGCGGGTCGCCGCCGGCCGGGTCGCCGCGGGCGGGCACGACGACGGCGCCCTCGCCGCGCTGCGGACGGCGCTCGACCGGCAGGAGGCCGCCGCCCGCGAGGGCGGCGAGGACGACTTCCGGGTCGCCGACGTCGCCTTCCACGCCGAGCTGGTGCGCTCCGCCGGGAACACCCTGCTCGCCGAGCTCTACGACGGCATCGACCACGTGCTCGTCCGCACCCTCGCCACCGACGCGCACGGCCGGCACCACCGCGACGTGCCCGGCCACCGCGAGGTCGTCGACGCCGTCGCCGCCGGGGACCCCGACGCCGCCGAGCGCGCGGTCGAGGCCACGATGGCCGCCGTCCACGCCCACCTCGTCGCCCAGGCGGACGCCACGACGGGGCCGGCGTCCGGCACGACGGCGGAGGTGGACGCGTGAGCCTCCGCCGCCCGCTCGGAGCGGGGGCCGTCGTCGCCATCGTCCTCGCTGCGCTCAACCTCCGCCCCGGCGTCGTCGCCGTCTCGCCCCTGCTGGGCGAGATCCTCGCGGAGGAAGGGCTCAGCGCCACCGCCGGCGGCGTCCTCACGACGCTGCCCGTCCTCTGCTTCGGGCTCCTCGCCCCCGTGGCGCCCGGGCTGGCGCGCCGGGTCGGCCTGGAGCGCGCCCTGTTCGGCAGCCTCGTGCTGCTGTGCCTCGGCTTCGCGCTGCGGCTCGTGCCCGGGATCGCCCCGCTGCTGGTGGGCACGCTCGCCGTGGGCTCCGCGATCGGGCTCGGCAACGTGCTGCTGCCCGCCCTGATCAAGCGCGACTTCGCCGACCGGGTCGGCCTGATGACCGGGTTGTACTCCATGGCCCTGTCGGGCGGCGCGGCGCTCGCCGCCGGCCTCACGGTGCCGATCGCCACGGCCACCGGCATGGACTGGCGCGCCGCGCTCGCGTCGTGGGGGCTGCTCGCCGTGGTCGGCGCCGTCGTCTGGGCGCCGCGCGCGCTGCGCTCGACCGGCGTGGTCGCCACCCTCCGGCCCCCGGGCGCCACCCCCGCCGACGCCGTGCGGTCGGTGTGGCGCAGCCCGCTGGCCTGGGCGGTCACCGTGCTCATGGGCACGCAGTCGCTGTCGTTCTACGCCGTGAACGCGTGGCTGCCGGAGATCTTCGTCGCCGCGGGCCGGAGCGTCGCGGTGGGGGGCTGGCTGCTCGCGCTGACCAACCTGCTCGGCATCGTCGGCTCGTTCGTCACGCCCGTGCTCGCGGGCCGCATGCGGCGGCAGCGGGGGATCGGCGTCGTCATCGTCGCGCTCATCACCACCGGCCTGGTCGGCCTGATCCTCGCGCCCGACGCCGCCGTGCTGTGGGTCGTGCTGCTCGGCCTCGGCCAGGGCGGCGGCATCAGCCTGGCGCTGACCCTCATGGCCCTGCGCACCGAGAACGCCGCGCGCACGTCCGAGCTGTCGGGCATGGCGCAGAGTGCGGGCTACGTGCTGGCCGCCTGCGGCCCGCTCGGCCTCGGCGTCGCGCACGACGCCACCGGCTCGTGGACCGCGCCGCTGGTGCTGCTCGTCGCGGCGTCGCTCGTCCAGGGCGTCGCGGCCTGGTTCGCCGGGCGGGACGAGATCGTCCGCTGAACCTCTCTTTCCCAGAGGCAAGAGCTCTCAGAGGCCCACGGGCTCGAGCGTGACGCGCACGGTCGCGCCCGGCCCGAGGCCCTCGGCCACGCGTACCGCCTTCTTCATCGGCAGCACGTAGCCCCGCTGCTCGTCACTGGGGAACACCGACGTCGACCAGGTCGTGGCGCCGACGGTGACGGTGACCTTGATCGACCCGAAGCCGCGCGGCGGCAGGGGAAGGTCGGCCAGGGTGTCGGACTCCTCCGGCGGCACCGTGACGAACCACCACGAGTCCGTGCGGACCTGCCACTGCCACAGCGGGGCGGAGAACGTCAGGCGCATGCCGGCCACGCTACGACCCGCCCCGGACATGCCCCGGACATGCATCGAGCGTGCTGACTTGCTCCTCCGACGACGGGTGTGAGGAGCAAGTCAGCACGCTCGACGCGCGCCGGGGGCAGTGGCGGGAGGGTCAGCCCTCCGACGGGGCCTGCGGGGCGGAGGACCCGCCCTCGACCGGGCGGCCGCCGCGGGTGCGACGGCGGTTGCGGCTGCGACGACGGCGCTGCTCGCCGTCGCGCTGCTCGCCCGCACCGGACGCCGCCGCCTCGGAGCGCTCGCCCGCGCCGTCCGCCGAGCCCTGGCCGGAGCGCGAGCCCTGGCCGGAGCGGGAGCCGCCACGACCGCCGCGCGAGCCGCCGTCGCGACGACCGTCACGACCGCCGCGGTGGCCGTCGCGCTGGCCGCCGGAGGAGCTGGTGCGCTTGCCCGTCTCGCCGAGGTCCTCGAGCTCTTCGGCCTCCAGGCCGCCCAGCTGCTGCTTGCTCTTCGGCAGGCGGCCCTTGGTGCCCTCGGGGATGCCCAGGTCGGAGAAGAGGTGCGGCGAGCTCGAGTACGTCTCGACCGGCTCCGGGAACCCGAGGTTCAGCGTGCGGTCGATGAGCTGCCACCGGGGCACGTCGTCCCAGTCGACGAACGTCACCGCTGTGCCCTGCTTGCCCGCGCGGCCGGTGCGGCCGATGCGGTGCAGGTAGGTGCGCTCGTCCTCGGGGCACTGGTAGTTGACGACGTGCGTGACGTCGTCGACGTCGATGCCGCGCGCCGCGACGTCCGTCGCGACGAGGACGTCGATGTGGCCGTGCCGGAACGCGCGCAGGGCCTGCTCGCGCGCGCCCTGGCCGAGGTCGCCGTGGATGGCGCCGGCCGCGAAGCCGCGGTCGCGCAGCTCGTCGGACACCTTCGCCGCGGTGCGCTTGGTCCGGGCGAACACGATGGTCCGGCCGCGGCCCTCGGCCTGCAGCAGGCGGGCGAGCACCTCGACCTTGTCCAGCGCGTGCGCGCGGTAGACGACCTGGCGCGTGTTCTTCACGGTCGCGCCGTCGTCGTCCGGCTCGGCCGCGCGGATGTGCGTGGGCTGCGACATGTAGCGGCGGGCCATCGAGACGACCGGGCCGGGCATCGTCGCGCTGAACAGCATGGTGTGCCGCACCGCGGGCGTGCGGGCGAGGATCTTCTCGACGTCGGGCAGGAAGCCCAGGTCGAGCATCTCGTCGGCCTCGTCCAGCACGACCGTGGCCGCGCGGGTGAGGTTGAGGTGGCCCTGGTTGAGCAGGTCGACCATGCGGCCCGGCGTGCCGACGACGACCTCCACGCCGCTGTTGAGCATCTCGATCTGCGGCTCGTACGCGCGCCCGCCGTAGATCTGCGCGATCCGCACGGAGCGCTTCTTCGAGGCGGTGGCGAGGTCGTTCGCGACCTGCACCGCGAGCTCGCGGGTCGGCGCGACGACGATCGCCTGCGGCTTGCCGGGGGCGGGCAGCTCGTCGTAGCCGGCCTCGCCGGGCGCGACGACCCGGTGCAGCAGGGGCACGCCGAAGCCGAGGGTCTTGCCCGTACCGGTCTTGGCCTGGCCGATGATGTCGTGACCCTGCAGGGCCACCGGCAGCGTCATCGCCTGGATGGGGAACGGGTGGGTGATGCCGGACTCGCGCAGGGCCTCGACGATCTCGGGGCGCACCCCGAAGTCCGCGAAGGAGACGTCCTGCGCCTGGATGGCGGCGGGGGTGGAGTAGTCGGGCTCGCCGGTGGCGGGCGCCGTGGGGGCCGCGGTGGCGGCGGGTTCGGTCGTGGTCACGGGTACCTTCGTCTGCTCGTCGGCGCGCGCGAACCGGGCTCCCGATCGGGCCGGAGATCCGGCGACGGGCCGTGTTCGGGTCGCAAGGAGCGCCGAGGTGGTCGGCAGCCGATCGCGGAAGAACGTCGCTCAGGCTCGGCAGGGATCCCGCCGGGCCGCTGCGGTCGAGTCAGTGGATTGAGACCCATGGCGTGACGACCGGGCAACCGAAGTACATGCCCATGGTACGCGACGGGTGCCGGATCAGGGTGTGACGTGGCCGGTCGCCTCTATCCCGAGG
>NZ_JBHXAW010000126.1:0-11655 GCF_042726645.1 Isoptericola sp. NPDC060257 | reverse complement strand
CCGCTGGAGACGCCCACGGGACGCTTCCTCGGCGTCGCGCACTTCCAGCGGCTCCTGCGCGAGCCCCCGCACGCGTCGGTCGGGTCGGTGCTGGACACGGACACGGAGTGGCTCACGCCGGACGCCCCGGTGGGCCGGGTGACCCGCCTGCTCGCGGCCTACGACCTGCTCGCGCTGCCCGTCCTCGACAGCGAGAAGCGGCTGCTGGGCGCGGTCTCCGTGGACGACGTGCTCGACCACATCCTCCCGGACGACTGGCGCGAGCACGTCGACGAGAACCTCGAGGAGGTGCCGCGTGGCTGACCGCCTCGACCAGCCGAAGGAGGCCCGCCGCACCCTCATCCCCCGGCCGCAGATGGACCAGGACGCGGTGGGCCGCGCCACGGAGGGCATCGCCCGCTTCCTGGGCACGCCGCGTTTCCTCATCTATCTGACGGTGTTCTGCGCGCTGTGGCTGGCGTGGAACTCCTGGGGACCGGAGTCGCTGCGGTTCGACTCCGCGTCGAACGGCTTCACCGCGCTGACCCTCATGCTGTCGCTGCAGGCGAGCTACGCCGCGCCGCTCATCCTGCTCGCGCAGAACCGGCAGGACGACCGCGACCGCGTCACCGCGGAGCAGGACCGGCAGCGCGCGGAACGCAACCTCGCCGACACGGAGTACCTGGCCCGGGAGATGGCGGCGCTGCGGATCGCGTTGGGCGAGGTCGCGACGCGCGACTTCGTCCGCTCCGAGATCCGGAACCTGCTCGAGGAGCTCGACGAGAAAGAGCCGGGACGCGGCAGGGACGCCTCGTCCTGACGCGGGGCGGCGCCCTCACTGCATGGCGTCGACGGCGGCGGCGCGGAGCGCCTCGACGGCCGCGGCGTCGCCGGTGACCCGGAGCGACTCGGCCGTGCCTCGCCCCCACAGCCACAGGTCGAGGTCGGCGGCGGTGCCCGCGACGACGGCCGCGGGCTCGCCGTCCGGGTGGACCAGGCGTCCGCCGGGCACGTCGTACTCCCGCCCGGACTCCGGCCCGGTCCCCCGCACGCGCCCGAGCTCCACGTCCCAGCGACGGGGTGCCTCGCCCGGGGCGTCCACGACGACGGCGACGACGCCGCCCGCCGGCGTGAACGTCGTCCAGTCCGGATGGCCGCCGAGCAGGACGTCGAGCACCTCGTCCACGCCGTCGGCCGCGATCTCGGGGTCGAGCGGCGTGACCCCGCGGCCCGCCGCCTGCTCGGCGTCGACGCGGTGCACGAGAGCCTCGTGCAGCTGGCGGCGGGTCACCCACCCGACGGTGTGACCGTCGGGGTGCCAGGACCAGCACGGCTCGCGCGGGTCGCGGCCCGCGAGCGCCGCGACGAGGTGTGCCGCCGCGTCGTGCAGCAGCGCGGCGAGGGCGGCGTCGCCGGCGGGCCGCTCGGGCGGGACGACGTCGCCGGCCGGCAGGCCGGTCCCCGGTTCGCGGCCCACCACGGACGCCCAGAAGGACTGCACCGACGCGACATGGAAGCCGAGGTCGTCGGCGGTCCACCCCGGACAGGCCGGCACCTCGGCGTCGGCGGGGGCGGCGTGCACGGCCGCCACGAGCAGAACCGAGTCCCGGGCCAGGGAGGCGATCGCATCCATGCAGGTCAACGTAGCCCCGGGCACCCCGCGCCGCGCGGCGCCGTGCCGTCCGCACGGCCCGGTATCCTCCCGTTCGCGGGGCTCGGACAGCGGCCGGAGGAGGCGACGGGGTGGCGCGACAGGTGGTGCTGGTCAACGGGCTGCCCGGGTCGGGCAAGACGGCGCTGGCGGGCCCGCTCGCCGCGCGCCTCGGCGCGCCGTGGCTGAGCAAGGACGCCGTCAAGGAGGCCCTGGCCGACGCCGTGGGGCCGGGCGCGCGGTCCCTGGCCGTGGCCTCCTCCGTCGTCGGGGCGTCCGTCGTCGGGGCGGCGGCGATGGAGGCGGTGTGGCGCCTGGCCGCGGCGCCGCTGCCGCGCGTCGTCGTCGAGTCGTGGTGGTTCCGGCCGCGCGACCTGGACCACGCGCTGCGCGGGCTCGCGACCGCGGGCGCGGACGCCGTCGTCGAGGTGTGGTGCGACGTGCCGCCCGACGTCGCGCGCGGACGCTACGAGTCCCGCCCGGACCGCCACCCGGTGCACGCCGACGACCGGGACCTGACGGCCGAGTGGGCGGCCTGGTCCGCCGGGGCCGCGCCCCTCGCGCTCGGCCCGGTGGTGCGGCAGGACACGACCCGCCCGGTGGACGTCGGCGCGCTGGCCCTCCGGGTCACGACGGCGCTGTCCGGCCGTGACCGACGACGCACCGGCGCCGCCGCCCGCCACGCCTAGGATCGAGGCATGACCACCGGCTCCCCCGACGGCCTCGCACCGCTGACCGACCGCGTCCGCACCGCCCTGACGTCGGTGGTCGACCCGGAGATCCGCCGGCCCATCACGGACCTGGGCATGGTCCGCTCGGTGGACGTGCACGACGACGGCCGCGTCACGGTGGGCGTGGACCTCACGGTGGCCGGCTGCCCCATGAAGGGCACGCTGGTGCGCGACGTCACCGCCGCGGTCGAGGCGCTCGAGGACGTGACCGGCGTGGACGTGCAGCTCGGCGTCATGACCCCGGAGCAGCGGCAGTCGCTGCGCTCGCAGCTGCGCGGAGGCGCGGGCGACCCCGTGATCCCGTTCGCCCAGCCCGGCTCGCTCACCAAGGTGTACGCGATCGCTTCCGGCAAGGGCGGCGTGGGCAAGTCGAGCGTGACGGCGAACCTCGCGGCCGCGATGGCGGTCGACGGGCTGAACGTCGGCGTCGTGGACGCCGACATCTACGGCTTCTCGATCCCCCGCATGCTCGGCGTGGACCGCCAGCCCACCCGCGTGGACTCGATGCTGCTGCCCCCGATCGAGCACGGCGTGAAGGTCGTGTCGATCGGCATGTTCGTGCCGGAGGGGCAGCCGGTCGTGTGGCGCGGGCCGATGCTGCACCGCGCGCTGGAGCAGTTCCTCGCGGACGTGTTCTGGGGCGACCTGGACGTGCTGCTGCTCGACCTGCCGCCCGGCACCGGCGACATCGCCATCTCGGTGGCGCAGCTGCTGCCCGGCAGCGAGATCGTCGTCGTGACGACCCCGCAGGCCGCGGCGGCGGAGGTCGCGGAGCGCGCCGGGTCGATCGCCACCCAGACGTCGCAGGGCGTCGTCGGCGTGGTGGAGAACATGTCGTGGCTCGAGCAGCCGGACGGGTCGCGGCTCGAGGTGTTCGGCTCCGGCGGCGGCCAGCGGGTCGCGGACCGGCTGGGCGCCACGCTCGGCACGCCGGTGCCGCTGCTGGGCCAGGTGCCGCTCGACGTCGCGGTCCGCGCGGCCGGCGACGAGGGCACGCCCGTGGTGCTCAGCGACCCGGACTCCGCCGGGGCGCGCGTGCTGCGCGACGTCGCCCGCTCCCTGGCCGCCAGGTCCCGCGGCCTCGCGGGCATGCGGCTGAACCTCAGCCCCGTCCAGGGCTGACGCACGGTAGCCTCGCCCGGGCGCCCCGCCGGCGCCACCCCCGGCCCACCCCTGCGAAGGAGCTGTCCCCCGCCATGAGCACGCCCGAGTGGCTCGAGTCCTGGTCCGACGACGAGGGGGCCCGCCGCGTCCGCGACCTGTTCGCCCGGGTCTTCGGCGACGACGGCGCGCCCGACGGCGTCTGGTCCGCCCCGGGCCGGGTCAACCTCATCGGCGAGCACACCGACTACAACGGCGGCCTCGCGCTGCCGACCGCGCTGCCGCACCGCACGTACGTCGCGCTGCGGCACCGGGACGACGACGTCGTGCGCCTCGGCTCGGCGCAGGCGCCCGGCGAGCTCTGGACGGCGCGGCTGGCCGACGTCGCGCCGGGCGCGGTGACGGGCTGGGGCGCGTACGTCGCGGGCGTCGCGTGGGCGCTCGCGCAGGACGGCCACCTGGTGCGCGGCTTCGACGCCGTCGTCGACTCGTGCGTGCCGTTCGGCGCGGGGCTGTCGTCGTCGGCCGCGCTGGAGTGCGCCGTCGCCGTGGCCCTCGACGAGACGGGCGACCTCGGGCTCACGGCGGACGACGCGGGCCGCGCGGCCCTCGTCACGGCCTGCGTGCGCGCGGAGAACGAGATCGCCGGCGCCCCGACGGGCGGCATGGACCAGGCCGCGTCGCTGCGCGCCACCGCGGGGCACGCGCTGCTCGTCGACTCGCGGCCCGGCCTGTCCGCGCTGGAGTCCGGCACGCCCGTGCCGTTCGACCTGGCGGCCGCGGGCCTCACGCTGCTCGTCGTGGACACCCGCGCGGAGCACGCGCTCGTCGACGGCCAGTACGCCGAGCGTCGGGCGACCTGCGAGCGCGCGGCCGTGCTGCTCGACGTCGAGACGCTGCGTGACGTCGACCCGGCCCGTCTGGACGAGACGCTCGCCGCGCTCGCGCCGCACGACCCCGACGGCGCCCTGGCGCGCCGGGTGCGGCACGTGGTCACCGAGATCGACCGCACGGCGCGGTTCCGCGACCTCGTCGCGGCGGGGCGTGCGGACGAGGTCGGGCCGCTGATGGTCGCGTCCCACGCGTCGCTGCGGGACGACTACGAGGTCTCCGCCCGCGAGCTGGACCTCGTCGTCGACGCCGCGCTGGCCGCGGGCGCGCTCGGCGCGCGCATGACGGGCGGCGGCTTCGGCGGCTCGGCGATCGCGCTGGTGCGCGCGGACGCCGTCGACACGGTCGCCGCGGCCGTGCAGGACGCGTTCGACGCCGCCGGGCTGCGGGAGCCGGGGTTCCTCCTCGCGCCGCCGTCGGCGCCGGCGGGCCGCACCGCCTGACCGGGCCGCCTGACCGCGCGCGACCTGCGGCTCCTCCCCCCGGATGCCGGTGACGCGGGCGCCTGCCTACGGTGCGGGGGCGCGGCGGCACGACGTCGCCGGGCTCGATCGTTCGAGGAGGAGCGATGGCAGCACGCACCACGATGCGCCGCGTCGGAGCGGCGGCGCTCACGGCAGTGGTCGCCGCAGGGACGGCCGTCGGCGCGACGGCCGGCGCTGACGACCGCGGGCGCGGCGGGCACGACGGACGGCACGACCGGGACCGGGCGCGGAACGTCATCGTGCTCCAGGGCGACGGCATGGGCCTGGCGGCCCGGGAGCTGATCCGCCTGGCGACCATGGGCAAGGACGGCCACCTCGTCATGGACTCGCTCGACGAGGCCGGCTGGACCGCGACCGACTCCGCCGACCCCGAGGACGCGGTGACCGACTCGGCCGCCGGCGCGACCGCCTTCGCCACCGGGGTGCGGACGTTCAACGGCGCCGTGGGCGTCGACGTCGACGGCAACCCGGTTCCCACCCTGCTCGAGGACGCGAGGCGCGCCGGCAAGGCCACCGGCCTCGTCTCGACGGCGCAGGTCACCGACGCCAGCCCGGCAGCGTTCGGGGCGCACGTCACCGACAGGTACGACCAGAGCGAGATCGCGCGGCAGTACCTGGAGGAGTCCCGCCCCGACGTCCTGCTGGGCGGGGGCGAGGACTTCTGGTACCCCGAGGGCGAGCCCGGGGCGTGGCCCGACAACCCCGCCGAGGACCCGGAGGAGCAGAGCAAGGGCACGAAGGGCAACCTCGTCGAGCGGGCGCAGGAGCTCGGGTACACGTACGTGAGCGACGCCGACGGCCTCGCCGACGCGGACGGCCGCAAGCTGCTCGGACTGTTCGCGAACGAGGAGATGTTCCAGCAGGCGAACGAGGGCGAGGGCGACGTCTACTCCCCCGAGGTGCCGCTGGTCGACATGGCCGCCAAGGCGCTCGACGTGCTCCAGCGCGACCGCGACGGCTTCTTCCTGTTCCTCGAGGAGGAGGCGATCGACGAGTTCGCGCACCAGAGCAACGCGACGCGCACCATCGAGGCGGGCCGGTCCCTCGACGAGACCGTCGCGCTCGCCCTCGACTTCCAGAAGAAGCACCGCGACACGCTGGTGCTCGTCGTCGGCGACCATGCCACGGGCGGTCTCGCGATCGAGAACGTCGATCCCGAGGACGAGTCGGGCGAGGGCGCGACCGCCGAGGACGGCCCCTTCCCGATCCCCGGCTCCGACCTGGAGTTCACCGTCGACTGGACCACCGGCGGGCACACCGGCGAGGCCACGCCGATCACGGCGCAGGGGCCGGGCGCCGAGCTCCTGTCCGGGCCGGAGCTCAACACCGACGTGCACGACGCCGTGCAGCGGGCGATGTTCCCCCGCGGCCACCGCTGACCCGTTGTGGGTGGGATCGTGGCCCCTCTCCGGCGTCGAGACGGGCCACCATCCCACCCACAACGACAGGGGTCGGTCGGAGGTCGGTCAGAGGTCGTAGGTGGCGACGACGGCGGCGTGGTCGGACCAGCGCTCCTCGTAGGTCGGGGCGCGGTCGACCTCGACCTTGACGGCGCGCGGGGCCAGCGCGGCGTTGGCGAGCTGGTAGTCGATGCGCCACCCGCGGTCGTTGACGTACGACTGCCCGCGCCACGACCACCAGGTGTAGGGCCCGGGGCCCTCGCCCCCGTGCGCGCGGCCGAGGTCGGCCCAGCCGAGCTCGTCGAGCCACCGGTCGACGTACGCCCGCTCCTGCGGCAGGAAGCCCGCGTTCTTGAGGTTGCCCTTCCAGTTCGCGATGTCGACGTTCCGGTGGGCGATGTTGAGGTCGCCGGCGACGACCGCGGGGCGCTCGGCCGCGGCGAGCTCTGCGAGGCGCGCCGTGACCTTGTCGAGGTGCGCGTACTTGGCCGTCATCGTGTGCTCCTTGCCCGGGGTGTTCGTCCCCGAGTGCAGGTAGGCGGAGACGACGGTGAGCAGCCCGCCGTGGGGCAGCTCGACGTCCGCCTCGACCCAGCGGCCCGTGTCCACGGGAGGCTCGGGCTCGCCGTCCGGGCCGTGGGCGGCGAGGCCCATGCGAACCGCGTGCAGCGGCAGCCGGGACGCGACGGCCACGCCCGCGCGGCCCTTGAGGTCGCTCGGCAGGTGCGCGACGTGCCAGCCCTCGAGGTACTCGTGGACGAGCTCGTCGGGGGCCCGCACCTCCTGCAGCAGCAGGATGTCGGGGGTGCGGGCGGCGATCCAGGCGTCCATGTTGCGGCGGAAGGCGGCACGGATGCCGTTGACGTTGGCGGTGGCGACGGTCAGCACGCGGCAATTTGATCACACGACGCCATCGACCTCAGGTCGCGTCCGCAACCTCATCACACCGCGCCGACACCCCCGTGGCCCGCAGGGGTCGGGTGCGTCACTCCCCGCGGTAGGCGGCCTCCAGCCCGGCGACGTCGATCTTGCCCATCTTCAGCATCGCGTTCATGGTGCGCAGGTTCGCCTCCGTCGAGTAGTCGCCGGACAGCTCCTCGAGCTGCTTCGGGATCACCTGCCAGGAGATGCCGAACCTGTCCTTGCACCAGCCGCAGGGCCCGGGCTCGCCGCCGTCGGACGTGAGCACCTCCCAGTACCGGTCCACCTCCTCCTGCGAGTCCACGCGCAGGTAGAAGCTGAACGCCTCGTTCAACGTGAACTCCGGGCCGGCGTTCAGGCCCGTCACAGGAAGCCCGGCTACCGTGAACTCGACGACGAACGGTTCGCCGGCCGCCGCCCCCGGCACCCCCTCGGGCGACGTGAGGACCGACTCCACCGACGACCCCGGGATGTGCTCGGCGTAGAAGGCCGCCGCCTCGTGCGCGCGGTTGTTCCCGAACCACAGGTGCGTGCGTGCGGTCACCATGGCCGCTCCCTCCTGACGGGCACCGTCCCCTCGCGGCCGGTGCAGCACCCTTCCGACCCGCGGGCGATCCGGAACTCATCGGTGCCGGCGCGTACCCGGCATCCCGCTCGACGAAGGTAGAGACATGCCGCTTCCCGTCAGCCCCGAGATCCTGGTCGTGCTGGGCACCCGCCCGGAGGCGATCAAGCTGTTCCCACTGATCCAGCGCCTGCAGGACCACCCGCGCCTGCGCCCGGTCGTCGTCACGACCGGGCAGCACAAGGAGCTCGTGGACTACGTGCTGCAGGAGGCCGGGTGCGAGGTCGCCGGCGACCTCGGCGTGGGGCGCCCGGGCCTGACGCTGAACCAGCTCTCGTCGTCGGTGATCGCCGGGCTGGACGAGTTCGTCGCCGGCCGGTACGGACCGCCGCCCGAGCGGATGACCGGGCGCATCCGCGAGGACCACTACCCCGCGGCCTGCATCGTGCACGGCGACACCTCCAGCGCTGCGGCGGCCGCCGTCGCCGCGTTCCACCTGCGCATCCCGGTGATCCACGTCGAGGCCGGGCTGCGGACCGGCACGACGCTCTCGCCGTTCCCCGAGGAGCTCAACCGCCAGCTCGTCGCACGGATCGCCTCCTTCCACGCTGCCCCCACGCGCAGCAACGTGCAGAACCTCGTGCGCGAGGGCGTCGACATCGGGCGCACGTTCGTCACCGGCAACACCGGGATCGACGCGCTGCAGTGGGCCGCCGCGCGCGAGGTGCCCTACGCGCGGCCCGAGCTGGCGTGGCTGGAGGACGACGCGACGTCGCGCGTCGTCACCGTCACCGCGCACCGCCGCGAGAACTGGGGCGAGGGCATCCGGAGCATCGCGCGGGCGGTGCACCGGCTGGCCGACGCGCACCCGGACGTCCGCTTCGTCGTGCCGGTGCACCCGAACCCCAGGGTCG
Source organism: Isoptericola sp. NPDC060257 (assembly GCF_042726645.1). NCBI lineage: Bacteria > Bacillati > Actinomycetota > Actinomycetes > Micrococcales > Promicromonosporaceae > Isoptericola > Isoptericola sp. NPDC060257. The sequence goes on along the minus strand of NZ_JBHXAW010000126.1, from coordinate 3,017 downwards.
CGCAGACCGTGCGCGACGAGCTCGGCGACGTCGACGCCGTGACGCTCACCGCGCCGATGGAGTACCACACGTTCGCCCGTCTGCTGGCGCGCTCGACCCTGGTGATCACCGACTCCGGGGGCATCCAGGAGGAGGCGCCGGCGCTCGGCGTCCCGGTGCTCGTCGCCCGCACCACCACCGAACGCACCGAGGGCGTCGAGGCGGGCACCCTCGAGCTCGTCGGCACCGACGCCGACACGATCGTCGACGCCGCCATCCGGGTGCTCACCGACCCCGCGGCGCACGCCGCGTTCTCCCGGCAGCCCAACCCGTACGGGGACGGGCGCGCCGCCGAGCGCATCGTCGACGCCCTGGAGCACCTGGTCTTCAACTCTCCCGTACCCCACACGTCCGGCCCCGGCTTCGTGCGCGCCCAGGTGCTGGAGTGGGCCGGGTTCCACCGCAGCGACGCCGTCGACGGTCCGGAGTTCGTGCGAGAGCCCAGCCCCGTGGACCGCGTGCCGCAGGACCTCGAGGACGTCGTCATCGCCCCGAGGTCGACGGTCGACCCGTACGACGCACCGCCGCGCACGTCGTCCGGCTCCTCCTCGCCCCACTGGGCCGCCGAGTGACCGGCCTGGCGACGACGGCCGCGACGACCGTGGCCACGACGGCGCCGTGGTGGGACCCGTACCGCGGCATGCCGGTGGGCGTGCAGGTGCTCATGTGGTTCCTGCTCGCCCTGACGCTGGTCACGTTCTGCGTGATCGTCTGGCTCGTCGTCCGCGCGTGGTTCGAGCGCCGGCGCCAGCGCGAGGCCGTCGAGTCCGCGCACGAGGAGGACTACCTGTGGGTCTTCGTCGTGCCCGCGCTCAACGAGGAGGTGACGATCGCCGACAGCGTGGGCCGGCTCGTCGCCGTCGAGGCGACCCACAAGGCGATCGTCGTCATCGACGACGGGTCGGACGACCGCACGCCCGAGGTCCTCGCCGGGCTGCGGGCCCGGGTGCCCGAGCTCCAGGTGCTGCGCCGCGAGCTGCCGGACGCCCGCGTGGGCAAGTCCGCGGGCCTCGACGACGCGTGGGAGTTCGTCCAGGACGAGGTCCTCACCGGGCGGTACGCCCGCTGGCCGACGACGCGCGTCGTCGTCGGCGTCGTGGACGCCGACGGGCGCATCCCCGCCGACGCGCCGCGGGCGCTGGCCGGCGCGTTCACCGACGAACGGGTGGGCGGCGTGCAGGCGCTGGTGCGCATCTACAACCGCCGGCACTACCTCACCTGGGGCCAGGACGTGGAGTTCGGCGTCATGGCGTACGTCTACCAGCTCGGGCGGTCGGCGTGGGGCACGGCGAACATGGGCGGCAACGGGCAGTACGTGCGGCTCGCGGCGCTGGACGACGTCGTCGTCACGGAGAAGCTGCCGCCGGGGATCGAGCGCGGCCCGTGGCGCGACCGCCTCACCGAGGACCAGGACATCGGCGTGCGGCTGATCCGTGCCGGCTGGCGCGGCCGCCAGACGGTCCTGACCACCGTCGACCAGCAGGGCGTGACGAGCATGCGCCGCCTGTTCAAGCAGCGCGTGCGCTGGGCGCAGGGGAACTGGCAGGCGTTCGGCCTGCTGCGGGGCGCGCTGCGGGCGCCGGTGTCGGTCGGGGCCCGCGTCGACCACCTCGCCTACCTGCTGATGCCGCTGCTGCAGCTCCTCATGGGGCTCGGCCTGGTGCTGTCGCTGGTGTTCTGGCTGTTCGGCGACGTCCCGTTCCACTCCGGGTGGTGGCCGTCGCTGGTGTTCTTCGCGACGATCGCCCTGGTGCCGAGCTTCCTGTCCCTGCTCATGACCGACGAGCCGGGGCGCCACCCGTTGCTGCGGGCGGTGTTCGGGCTGATCCCGTACATGCTCTACACGTGGCTGCTGTGGCCGGTCGTCACGGTGGCGCTGGTCCGCGAGCTCGCCGGGCGGCGCACGTGGACCAAGACCGACCGCGAGCCGCTCGACGCCAACCTGCCCGACGACGTCGAGCAGGCGGCCGGGCCGGCCACGGCGGGCTGAGTGTCGAGCTGAGCGTCACGACGCCGCGAGGCGCGCCTTCTCGTGCTCGACGTCGAACGTCGCGGCGGGCCACTGCGGGTCGATGTCCTCGAGCGCGCCCAGCAGCAGCGCCTGCACGGCGAGGCGGGCGTACCACTTGGCGTTCGCGGGGACGACGTACCAGGGCGCGTGGTCGGTGGAGGTGCGCTCGAAGACGGTCTGGAAGGCCTCCATGTAGCGGGGCCACTGCAGGCGCTCGTCGACGTCGCCGGGGTTGTACTTCCAGTGCTTGTCGGGGCGCTCCAGGCGCTCGCCGAGCCGCGCCTTCTGCTCCTCGGGCGAGATGTGCAGCATCACCTTGACGATGCGGGTGCCGCGCGCCGCGAGCTCGGACTCGAACGCGTTGATCGCGCCGTACCGCCGCTCGATCTCCTCCGGGGGCGCGAGCTCGCGCACCCTCCCGATGAGCACGTCCTCGTAGTGCGAGCGGTCGAAGACGCCGATGTAGCCGGCCTCGGGGACCTCCTTCTCGACGCGCCAGAGGAAGTCGTGCGCCAGCTCCTGCGGCGTCGGCTTCTTGAACGCCACGAGGTGCACGCCCTGCGGGTCCGTGGCGCCGATGACGTGCCGCACGATGCCGCCCTTGCCCGCGGAGTCCATCGCCTGCAGGACGAGCAGCACCGCTGGCGCGGACGGGTCCTCGCGGCTCTGGGCGTACAGGCGCTCCTGCAGCTCGTCGAGCTCGTGCTCGCCGGCGAGCAGGTCGGCCGCGCCGTCCTTCTTCTTCCCGTCGTACCCGGGCTTCGCGCCCGGGTCGACGTCCGCGAGGCGGAACCCCGGACCTACCCTCAGGAGCTCGCCCGGCTCGCCCGACCACCCACGCTGGCTTCTCGCGACCATGCGCACATCATGGCGGACGCGGCCGTCCTCGTCGGCGAGTCCCTGGTGACCGGCCGCGACCCGAAGTCCGCCGTCGCCGACCTCGTCGCGGCGGGAGCCCACCCGGCCC
>NZ_JBHXAW010000125.1:0-11670 GCF_042726645.1 Isoptericola sp. NPDC060257 | reverse complement strand
CGCCCCGGCCGTGGCCGCGGCGGTCCCGGTGCGGGCACGGCCGCCGCGCGACGCCGCGGCGTCGAGCACGTCCCCGAGGTCACCGCCGGCGCCGCCGAGGACGTCGCGGGCGAGGCCGACGAGCCGCGCGGTGCGGTCCGCCCAGCCCGCCTCCCGGCGGCGGAACGGCTCGGTGGCGCGGCGCAGCAGGTGCGCCGCGGTCGCGTGCCGCAGCGCGGTCCGGTCGGGGGCGGGCGCGCCCGCGTCGTCGCGCCCCGCGAGGACGGCGGCGAGCCGGGCCGCCGCCGGGACGTCGTCGTGCGCCCGGACGAGGCTCGCGGCCAGGGATCCCAGGTCCTCCTCGGGAGCGCCCCACCGGGCGGCGTCGCCGTCGACGAGCCACAGCGCGCCGGAGGGGTCGCGCACGAGCTGGTCGAGCGAGAGGTCCCCGTGCAGCGGGACGGCGCGGCCCGGGGCGGTCGGCCGGTGCCGGTCGAGCGCGTCGGCCAGCGGCCCGACCGTCTCCGTGAGCCACGGCAGCAGGCCCGCGAGCGCGTCGGCCACGGGCCGCAGCCCGGCCCGGGCGGGGACGTCCCGCGCGGGCCGTGGCAGCAGCGCGGTGGCCGACCCGTGCAGCGCCGCGACCGCCGCGCCGACGTCGCGCAGCCCGGCGTCACCGAGTGCGCCCGCGGCGTCGAGCGCGTCGAGCGGATCGCCGTCCACCCACCGCGTCACGACGACCCCGCGGCTCGGGTCGTGCGCCAGGACCCGCGACGCGGGCACGCCCGCCGCGGCGAGCAGCCCGTACCCGGCGAGGGCGCGCGGCACCGCCGTCGGTCGCGCCAGGCGCAGGAGCACGCCGCCGCCGTCCGTCGCCACGTGCAGCACCGCGCGCCGCTCGGGGTTGTGCCGCAACAGCCGGGCCGCTGCGCCCTGCCCGGGACCGTCCGGCCCTGCACCGTCCTGCCCGGCACCGTCCTGCCCGACACCGGGCAGGCCGAGGTCGGCGAGCACCGCCGACGCACCGCCGCGGGCGAGGAGCCGGGCTCCGGGCAGGTCGCGGTCGGCCGCCCAGCCGGTCACGACCAGCCCGGCGTCCGCGTCCGCCAGCACGACGTCGCCCGGCGCGGCACGACGCAGGGCCTTGGCGAGCTTGGGGTGGGCGTGGTCGGCGTAGGCACGTACGAGGAGGTCGCGCGGGGCGCCGACGTCGGGCACCCAGCGCGCGGCGAGCAGGCAGCTGGTGCGCGGCTTGTAGCGCAGGTAGGGCCGCGTCACGACGCCCGACGTGCCCGTCGCCGCCGCCACCCTCCGCGCCAGCGCCGCCGGGTCGAGGAGGTCGGCCAGCGCCGGCACGGCCGGGTCGCGGGCGACCAGCTCACGGTCGGCCACGCGGTCGGCCGCCCCGTCCATGATGCGACCGGGTGTCTCGATCAGCCGCTCAGCCACGACCCACCCCCGCGGGGGCGGCCGCGCCGAGCACGGCGTCGGGCGGGCCGGACGCCACGATCCGCCCGGCGTCGAGCCGCACGACGCGGTCGCAGTCGCGGGCGGCGTCGAGGTCGTGCGTCACGACGAACGTGGTGCGGCCGCGGGTGAGGCGGCGCATGGCGTCGACGACCTCCCGCTCGGTCTGCTCGTCGAGGCCGGTCATGGCCTCGTCGAGCAGGACGACGGGCGCGTCGAGCATCGCGGCGCGCGCGATGGCGATGCGCTGCCGCTGCCCGCCGGACAGGGTCGCGCCGCGCTCCCCCACGACCGTGTCGTAGCCGTCGGGCAGGGCGGTGACGAAGTCGTGCGCGCCCGCGACGCGGGCGGCACGCTCGACCTGGGCGTCGGTGGCGTCGGGGACGGCGGCGGCGATGTTCTCGCGCACGGTCCCCCGGAACAGCACGCTGTCCTGCAGCACGACGGCGACCGACTGCCTCACGCTGCGCAGCGTGAGGTCGCGCAGGTTGTGGCCGTCGATCCGCACGACGCCGGACTCGGGGTCGCGCAGGCGGGACAGCAGCGAGACGAGGCTGGACTTGCCGGCCCCGGACGTCCCGACGACCGCGACCCGCTCCCCCGGCCGCACGGCGAGGTCGAGCCCTCGGAGCACCGGGTGGCCGGGCACGTAGGAGAACCACACGCCCTCGAACCGCACGTCGCCGCGGGCGTCCCGCAGCGGGCGCGCCCAGCTCGCGTCGACCACCTCGGGGCTGCGCTCCAGCACCTCGACGACGCGCTCGCTCGACGCGCCGGCCTGCGCGATGCGGCCGGTGTACTTCGCGATGTCGCGCATCGGCTTGAACGCGGCCTTGAGGTAGGTGAGGAAGACGGTGAGCTCGCCCGGCGTGAGGGCGCCGTCGAGCACGCGCTGCGCCCCCACGTAGAGCACGACGGCGGTCGCGAGGCCGACCAGCACGTCGGTGGAGCGCTCGAGGCCGGCGGACAGCCGCTTCGCCTTGACCCCCTCGCGCAGGGAGGACGTGTTGGACCGGGCGAACCCGGCGCTCATACGGTCCTCGAGCGAGTACGCCTGCACCACCTTCACGGCCGCGAGCGACTCGGTGGCCAGGGACGCGAGCTGTCCCTCGGCCTTGCGCTGGTCGCGCGAGACGTGCCGGATGCGCCGCGACAGGCGGCCGCTGGTGAGCAGGAAGACGGGCAGGACGACGAGCATCACGAGCGCCAGGACCGGGTCGAGCACCGCGACCACCACGACCATCCCGACGAGCGTCACGACGTTGCCCAGCATCGGCAGCATCGCGGTGACGGACACCTCCTTGAGCCGCCCGACGTCGCTGGTGAGCCGGGTGACGAGGTCGCCGGTGGTGGAGCCGTCGTGGAACCTCAGGCTGAGCCGCTGCAGGTGGTCGTACAGGTCCGCGCGCACGCCCGTGAGGACGCGGTTGCCGGCCAGCGCGAAGCACACCGTCATGGCGTACGCGGCACCCGCCCGCAGCAGGACGACGACGAGCAGCGACCCCGCGGCCAGCGCGATGACGAGCCCGAGGTTCGCGGGCGCCGGCCCGGCGACGCTCGACCCGGTGGCCGCGACGATCCCGTCGACCACGTACTTCAGCGGCCACGGCTCCAGCAGCCGCATCGCGACCTCCGCGAGCAGCGCCAGGCCGCCCAGCACGAGCAGCCGCCGCTCGGGCCGCACGTGGTGTCGCAGGTGCGGCCAGAACCGGCGGAACGACCGGCCCGCCGCCCGCACCGACCGCTGGCGATCCTCAGCCACGGCGACCACCCCCGTCGGCGAGGGCCGCCGAGGTGTCGGGAAGCGCGACCCCCGCGAACCCCAGCGCCCGGCGCACGACGACCGACCAGTCGTGCCGCTCGACGGCGACGTCCCGGGCGCGGACGCCGAGCGCGGCGCGGCGGTCGCCGTCGTGCGCGAGCGCGACGACGGCGTCGGCGAGCGCCGCGGCGTCACCCGGCGGCACGAGCACCCCGGCACCGCCGTGCTCCAGGGCGTCGGGCAGCTCGCCCACCGCGCTCGCCACGACCGGCAGCCCGGCCGCCAGGTACTCGTAGACCTTGAGCGGCGAGAAGTAGAAGTCGTCGAGGTCGGGGTACGGCGCCACGGCGACGTCGGCCCGGTGCAGCAGCGCGGGGACCTCCGACGGCGCGACGGCGCCCGCGTGCTCCACGGCGTCCGCGATCCCGAGCGCGTTCGCCCGGGCGAGCACCGCCTCGCGCTCGGGGCCGTCGCCGACGAGCAGCAGGCGCGCGTCGGGCACGCGGTCGCGCACGCCGGCGAACGCGTCGACCAGCACGTCCAGCCCGTGCCACGGCTTGAGGGTGCCGACGAACAGCACGGTGAACGCCGTCGCGTCATGCCGGACTCTTCGCGCGGACGTCTCCCTCCCGACGTGGAGCGCGCCCTGGCGCCCGTGAACGCGTCCGCGCGAAGAGTCCGGCAGGTCGCGACGGCCCCCGCACCGGTCCGCGGCCGGAACGATCCGCCCGGTGTCCACACCGTTCGCCAGCACGTGGACCTTCTCCGGGTGCTCGCCGGCGCGGTCGGCCGCCCAGGCCGCGACGGGCCCGCTCACCGCCACGACTGCCGTCGCCGCACCGACGGCCGCGCGGGCGCAGCGCTCGGCTGCTGCCTCGTCGACGAGCTCGCGGTGGGTGCGCTGCTCGGCGACGAGCGGCGCGTTCACCTCCAGCACGCTGGGGACGCCGACGTCGCGCGCCCAGGCAGTGGCCGCCGTGCCCCAGAGGGAGTAGCGCTCGTAGAGGAGGTCGATCCCGGCTCGCTCGTGCAGCGCGTCGAGGAGGTCGCCGACCCGGTCGTCAGCGTCCCGCAGGGCCCGCTCGCGGCCGGCCGTCGATCCGGTCGGGGCCACGCGGACGCGGTGCATGACGACGTCGGTGAGGTCTTCGGGGACGTCGTCGCCGGGGCGCGTGGTGACGACGTGCACCTCGGCGCCGGCGCGCACCAGCTCGCGCAGCACGGCCTGGACGTGCACGGACGACCCCTTGCGGCCGAACACCGGCACCCCCGGATCGGAGCTCACGTACGCGACCCTCATGCCGCCCTCCCCTCCGCGACGGTGGCCGCCGCGGTCTCCAGCACGTCCAGCAGGCGGCGGGACGTGCCGACGACGTCGAACTCCGCCTCGATGTGGGCGCGCGCGCCGTCGGCGAGGCGGGCTGCCTCGCCCGGGTCGTCGAGCAGGGCGCCGAGCGCCGCGGCGAGCGCGGGGGCGTCGCCGGGCGGCACGAGCCGGCCGGTCGCGCCGTCGCGCACCGCCTCGGGGATGCCGGTGACCGGCGTCGAGACGACGGGGGTGCCGAGGGCCATCGCCTCCAGCAGCACGGTGGGCAGGCCGTCGCGGTTGCCGTCGGCGCCGAGCACGCACGGCGCGGCGAAGACGGCGGCACGCGCGACCACGTCACGCACCCGGTCCTGCGGCAGCGGGCCGTGGAACGTCACGTGCTCCGCGCCGCACCGCAGCAGGCCGAGCGCGGCGGCGCGGTCGCGCAGCTCGGCCTCCTGCGGCCCGGAGCCGACGAGGTCGAGGTGCACCTCGCGGCCGGCCTCCACGAGGAGGGCGAGCGCGTCGAGGAGGTCGCCGAAGCCCTTCTTCTCGACGAGGCGCCCGACGGCGCACACGCGCCCGGGCCGTCGGGGCGCCGTCGTGCGGGCGTACTCGTCGAGGTCGAGCCCGTTGTACACGCGCACGACGGCGTCCGCGGCGGGCCCGTAGGTGTCGCGCAGGTAGGCGAGGTTGTGGTCGCTCACGGTCACGACGGCGCGCGCGTCGGCGAGCTTCGTCCGCAGGTCGGCCGGGTCCACCGACTCGTGGAAGATGTCCTTCGCGTGCGCGGTGAACGTGTACCCGATGCCGAGGACGGCGGCGGCGAGCCGCGCGACCGTCGTCGCGACCGACCCGAAGTGCGCGTGCAGGTGTGTCAGGCCGGCGTCGTGCGCGGCGGACGCGACCCACAGCGCCTGCACGGCGTCCTCCGGGTCGGCGGCGAGCAGGTCCGCGAGCACGGCGGCGGGCAGGCTGCGCAGGTCGAGCCGGTCGTGGGCCTCCGCGAGCGCCCACCACGCGTCCGACGCGCGGGCCGCACGCGGCACGAACCGGACCGGCGCGGCGACGTCGGCCAGCGCCGCGTGGAAGCGGGTGTCGACGGGGGCGCGCAACGAGAAGATCTCGATCTCCAGGCCGCGGCGCTCCAGGCCGCGGACCTCGTTGACGATGAACGTCTCCGAGAAGCGCGGGTACATCTTGGTCACGTAGCCGACGCGCGGGGTCGGTGCCGTCGTCGAGGGAGTCATGGGGGTGGTCTCAGGCCGTGGCACGGTGCTCCTCCTCCTGCTGGTCCTGCGGGTGCGGGGTGGCTGCCGCCGGGCGGGCGGCGGCTTCGTTCCGGTGGGCGAGCCGATCCACGAGCGCGTCGACGAGCTCCGGGACGCGCGACAGCCCGTCGAGGTCGACGTCGACCTCCGGGCGCCGGGCCGCGTCGTCGGCGGCGGTGCGGGCGAGCCAGGCGGCCACCCGCTCGGGGGTGATCGCGCCGACGAGGACGTCGAGCAGACCGAGGTCGGCGAGCCGGCGGGCCCGCACGAGCTGCTCGGCGCGGGGATGGGTGCGCGGCACGACGAGGCCGGGCCGGCCGGACGCCAGCAGCTCGCACACGGAGTTGTAGCCGCCCATCGTCACGACGGCGGCGGCGCCCTCGACCAGGGGCACGACGTCGCGCACGAACGCGTGCACCTCGAGGTCGTCGCGGCCGGCGGCGACGGCGTGCAGCCGGTCCCGCGTCGTCTCCGGCAGGTACGGCCCGGTGACGAGCACTCCCCGGTGGCCCACGGGCAGCGGCGCGGCGGCGAACGCCTCCGCGAGGGACGCGCCGTCCTGCCCGCCGCCGACCAGGCAGAGGACGTAGGGCGCCCCCTCGCGCACCGGCTCGGCGAGGGACGCGCGACCGCGACCGAGGTATCCGGTGAACACCGTGCGGGCGGCGATGTGGTCGGGCAGCGCGTACTCGGCGAGCGGGTCGTAGACGTGCGCGTCGCCGTACACCCACACCTCGTCGAAGAACCGCTCGACGACGGACGTGCTGCGCTGCTCGTGCCACTCGCGGACGGCGACCTCGGGGGTGTCGAGCACGTCGCGCAGCCCGAGCACGCACGCGGTCCCGCCCTCGGCGCGCAGCCGCCGCAGCGCGAGCAGCAGCTCGCCGCCGACGCCGAGCGGCACCTTGTCCACCACGAGCACGTCGGGGCGGAACGCGGCCAGCGCGCCGTCGAGCACGCCCGCCCGGACACGGACGACGTCGTCCAGCGTGCCGCCCCAGGCGCGTGGGCCGTAGCCCAGGTCCGGGTCCTTGCCGACGCGCGGCAGGGTCACGACCTCCGTGCGCTCCGGCAGCGGCAGGCTCGTCGCCTCCCGCGCGCCGGACAGGAGGAGGACGTCGACGTCCGGGTCGGCGTCCACCACCGCGCGCGCCAGCAGCGACGTGCGCCGCACGTGGCCGAGGCCCTGCGTGTCGTGGGAGTAGAACGCGACCCGGCGTCGCGCCGGGAGCTCGGGTTCGACCGCTGATATCTGTCGCACCCTGGTCACCCTGCGGAGGTTGCCTGAGTCACGGATGAGGCGACCATGAGGGGGTTCTCATCCGGAAGGGCGCAGCATCTGCACAGGGCACGCCCAGGTCCGCCGCTCACCCGTCCCGCGGGTCTGGCACGCTCCCGTCGTGACCCGACGACGCACGTCCGCCCTGGTGGCGGCGGTCATCCTGCTGGCCGGCACCGCAGCGCTGCTCGCCGTCTGGCGCCCGTGGGACCCGGTGCCCGACGAGCTGCGCGCGGCCACCCGCCAGGTCGCCGACCTCCCCGGCGTCGTCTCCGCGGAGGTCACCGGCTACGAGGTGGCCTTCCGCGACGCGAAGGACGGCGACGTCGCCCTCGCGACCGTCGACGTCGTGCTGGACGACGTGCTCTCCCCCGAGGCCGCGAGCGCGGCCGCCGCGCGGGCGGACGGTCTGCTCGCGGCAGCGCGGGTCGACGGGGTGCGCACGCTGTCCCGCACCACGGCGGTGCACACCGGCGACCCGCGGACCGTGCACGGCGTCGAGGTCTACCCGCTGACCGCGTGGGTGACCGAGGACGGCGACGCGTCCTCCGTCGCGGACGCCGTCGTCCTCCGCCGTGCGGGCGCGACGACGGTGAGCGGCGCCAGCGCGGAGGCGGCCGACGGAGAGGGACTCGTGCGGCTGGCGGAGGAGGCCGCGGAGCACAAGATCGCCGCGTCGCTCGGCACCGCCGACGACGCCGTGCGGTACGACGCCTCCGGGCGCGTCCCCGTGGTGGCGGCCGCGCGGCTGGCCGTCGATGCGGCCGGACGGCCGGGCGTGGCGTCGGTCGTCGTGCACGCGGGGTTCCCCACGGGCACGACGGCGGCGGACGACACCGCGCTGACGCTCCAGGTAGGCCTCGCCGGGCCGACGTCGTCCCCCGAGGCGGGCGACGTCGCGCGCTGGCTCGACGACCCGGCCCGCGACGCCGGGGGCCGCCACCTCGCGTACACGCTCACCGAGCCGGGCTACGCCGCGAGCGTCGACGGCTGGGTCGCGGCCGCGCCGCCCCCGACGCCCGAGGAGCACACCGTGCCGCTTCCCACGGGCGTCGGGGCGTGGCCGGCCGACGACGACGCCCCTGCCTGCGCGGGCGACGACCTCCGCCTCACCCTCGGCACGCCGGACGCCGCGGCCGGCGGCCGGTATCTCGCCGTGCTCGCCGAGAACGTGTCCGGGCGGCCGTGCGCCCTCGACGGCGTGCCGCGGCTGACGTTCCGGGACGCCGACGGCGAGCCGCAGGACGACGTCACGACCGAGCCGTCCGCACCGGGCGTGGTCGCGGGCCGCGTCGTCGTGCCGGCGGGCGAGCGCGCGCTGGCGACCGTGGAGTGGCGGGCCATGTCGACGGCGAACGACCCGGACGTCACCACGACGGTGGACGTCGTCGCCGTCCCGGACGGAGATCCGGTCCCGCTGGTCCCGACCACCGAGCTCGACGTGCTCGACGGCGCCGAGGTGCGCGTCGGCCCGTGGGCGCAGGGGGCGGAGGGCTGGTCGTGACCTGCCAGGTCACCCGAAGGTGAACGCGTAGACCGCGACGCCGTCGGGCACGTCGAGCTCCACGACGCCCTCGGTCGGCCCGTCCCCGCGCAGCACGTCGTACAGCGTCGGGTTCCCGGACACGTCGATCTCGCGCTCGGCGCGCACGCTGCCGTCGTCGGCGAGCACGCGGGCGGTGACCGTCCCCTCGCCGCCGAGGACGCTGAACACGTCGGTCGAGCGGTACGCGAGCCGCAGGGTCGCGTCGCCGGAGCCCGCCGTCGCGCCCTGGAAGTCGACGTCCCACGTGCCGCCGAGGGAGAAGGTGTCGCGCGGCTGGTCGTCCGGGTGGGAGTACGCCTCCCGGCCGGAGCCGTACTCGGGGGAGCCCGAGTAGTTGAACACCTTGTTGAGGGCGAGGTAGGTCTCCGGGGTCGTCTCCTCGCCGGGCGTCGTGTCCGCGACGTCCGTGGCGGGCGGCAGGTCGACGTCCGGGTCGGCGGCGCGCAGCAGGTCACGGACGTGCTGCTCGGTGACGTCGTAGCCGCCCTCCCCGTGCTTGATGTAGCGGACGGTGCCCTCGGCGTCGATCAGGTACTCGGCCGGCCAGTACCGGTTCCGGTACGTCGTCCACGTGGAGTAGGAGTTGTCCTGCGCGATCGGGTACTCGACGCCGAGGTCGCGGGCGCCGGCGACGACGTTGCGCGTCTCCCGCTCGAAGGCGAACTCCGGCGTGTGCACCCCGATCACCTCGAGGCCGGCATCCTCGTACGCGTCGTACCAGGCGTTCACGTGCGGGACGGCGCGCTGGCAGTTGATGCAGGAGTAGGTCCAGAAGTCGATGAGCACGACCTTGCCGCGCAGGTCGTCCAGGTCCAGCGCCGCGCCGTCCGGGGTGTTGAGCCACCGCGTGATGCCGGTGAGCGGCGGAGCGGTGCCGCAGTCGGCCAGCTCCGCCGACCCGTTGGAGCAGTTCGACAGCTCCCGGTTCGCGTCGGTGACGATCCCGCCCAGGTCGAGCGCGTCCTGCACGGAGGCGTTCTCGTCCACCTGCTGCTGCAGCGCGCCCGTGTAGTCCGGCAGCGCGCGCTGCAGCTGCTGGGGCAGGTTCAGCGCCAGGGCCCCCGCCAGCAGGAGGACGACGACGCCGCCCGTGACGCGGATGCCGCGCTGGTGGCGGCGGAACGCCGAGACCCGTTCCGCGACGCGTCGTCCGGCGAGCGCGAAGACCAGCAGCGGCACCGCCGCGCCGACGGCGAACGACACCGTGAGGGCCACCGTCCCCGGCCCGATGTCGCCCGTCGCGCCGGCGACCGTGATCGCCGCGAGGACCGGGCCGGCGCACGGCACGTAGAGCACCCCCAGCCCGAGGCCGAGCAGGAACGCGCCCCGGTCCTGGCCTGCCGCGCGGCGCGACCCCAGCGACGCGAGCCGCAGGAAGGGGCGCTCCAGCACCTCCTCGAACCGCGGCACGATCATCCCGACCCCGAGGGCCGCGAGCAGCACGATGCCGACCCAGCGCAGCAGGTCCTGCGGCAGCCCGAGCGCGCCCAGGACCAGCGAGCCCAGCAGCGTCATCGCGCTGAAGCTCAGCACCAGGCCGGCGATGACGAGGTACGGGCGCCACGACCGCGCACGGGCGCGGGCGGGCCGGTCCGCCAGGTCGACGGCGGCTCCCCCGCCGGTCGGCGCGACGCCCGTCTCGACCTGCCCGCCCGCGCCGGTGCGCACCGCCGTCGGCACGTCGAACCGCAGCGCCGGTTCGCGCGCGCCCTGCACCCCGCCGGCGAAGAAGATCACCGGGAGCATCGGCAGGATGCACGGCGAGATGCCGGTGATGAGGCCACCGAGCAGACCGATCAGGACCAGGGTCTCCATGCCCGTCGTTCGGAACCGCGGGGCCGGCGGATGGGGTCACGGACGACACCCATCCGACGCGGCGCCCGCTCCGAACCCCCGTCGAGCGCCCCGGACCGGAGGGGCGACGACGCAAGGAGAGAGAACGATGAACGTCCGCACTCGCACCCGTACCGCCGCCGCCGGCTTCGCCACCCTGGCCCTGCTGGGGCTCGCCGCCTGTTCGTCCGACTCCGGCTCCGACGCCGCCGGGTCCGGCTCCGAGGAGACGATGGCCGAGGAGTCGCCGATGGCCTCCGACGAGCCGTCGGACGAGATGAGCGAGGACATGTCCGCCGACCCGGCGGCGAACCTCGTCGGCCCCGGCTGCGACGCCTACGCCGAGCAGGTGCCCGACGGCGCCGGCTCCATCACGGGCATGTCGACCGACCCGGTCGCCGTGGCCGCGTCCAACAACCCGATGCTCACCACGCTGACGAAGGCCGTCAGCGGCGAGCTCAACCCCGACGTCGACCTGGTCGACACCCTCAACGGCGGCGAGTTCACCGTGTTCGCGCCGGTCGACGACGCGTTCGCCGAGGTGGACAAGGAGACCCTCGACACCCTCGCCACGGACGCCGACCTCCTGACCACGGTGCTCACCTACCACGTGGTACCCGGCCAGATCCTGCCCGAGGACATCGCCGGGGAGCACGAGACCGTCCAGGGCGACACCCTCGAGGTCACCGGTTCCGGCGACGAGCTCAAGGTCGACGACGCCAACGTCGTCTGCGGCGGCGTGATGACCCAGAACGCCACCGTCTACCTCGTCGACTCGGTGCTGATGCCGCCGATGTGACGCCGCTCCGGGGACCCCGGTCGTCCGTCACGAGGCTCGCAGGGCCGCCGCACGCAGGGGGTGCGGCGGCCCTCCGGCGTGCGTGGACCTCCCGCGGCCGGCGCCCGGGGAGTCAGGACTCGATCGCCAGCACGGGGTCGGTGGTCGGCTGAGCCGAGCCTCCCGCGGGCTCCAGCGTCACCGCGACCACGTGCCCGGCGCCGCCCTGGACGAGCGCGCGCGACACGCCGCCGGAGGCCGCCGGCATCAGGCCTGCCGACACGGGCGTGTCGTCGGCGACGATCCACAGCTGCCAGTCGTGACCCTCACCGGGGGCGGGCATGCCCTCGGCGGAGACCAGGACGTCGTCGCCGGAGACCAGGGCGGTGGCCTCGCCTCCGCCCTCCACGGGTGCCGTGACGAGGCGGGCGTCCGGGTCGGCGAGCATC
>NZ_JBHXAW010000124.1:0-11697 GCF_042726645.1 Isoptericola sp. NPDC060257 | reverse complement strand
GACCCGGGCAGCAGCCCGGGCCCGGCGGGCGCCGCCCGCTCGGCAAGTCGCTCCTGGCGCGGGTGCGGCCGTGGATGCTGCTGACGCCCGCGCTGCTCGTGCTGGCGGTGCTGCTCCTGTGGCCGCTGGTGCGGGTCGGGCTGTTCTCGCTCCAGGACTACGGGCTGCGGGAGATCGTCTCCGGCGAGCCGAACTGGATCGGCCTCGCCAACTACGTCGAGGTGTTCACGTCCGAGCAGCTGTGGGCCGTGGTGCTGCCGAACACGGTGGTCTTCGCCGTGCTGTCGGTGTCGTTCACGGTGGTCTTCGGTACGGCCGTGGCCGTGCTGCTCGCGTCGCTCGGCCGCGTCTGGCGCACCATCGTGTCCAGCGCGATCATGGCGGCCTGGGCGATGCCCGCCGTCACCGGCACGTACGTCTGGGTCTGGATCTTCGACGCCGACCGCGGCGTGTTCAACCACGTGCTGCAGTCGCTCGGGCTGCAGGACGCGCCCGTCAACTGGTTCACCGACCGCTGGTCGTTCTACGCGATCGTGCTCCTCAACGTGGTGCACCACGGCTTCCCGTTCGTCGCGATCACCGTGCTCGCGGGCCTGCTCGGCGTGCCGAAGGAGCTGCTCGAGGCCGCGGAGATCGACGGCGCCGGGCCGTGGCGCCGGTTCTTCTCGGTGATCGTGCCGCAGCTCAAGCAGATCTTCGCCGTCGTGATCATCCTGTCGACCATCTGGGACTTCAAGGTCTTCGCGCAGGTCTACCTCATGCCCGGCGGCGCCGGCAGCAACCGCGAGGTGCTCAACCTGGGCGTCTGGTCGTACACCGAGTCGTTCGGGCAGAACCGGTACGGGTTCGGTGCCGCGATCGCGGTGCTGCTGACCCTGCTGCTGCTCGCCATCACCGTCGTGTACGTCCGCACGATCCTGAAGGAGGAGGAGCTGTGAGCCGGCCGACGACCGCGACGCGGGTGGGCAAGGGGGTCGCCGTCGCGCTGCTCCTGGTGTTCACCCTCTTCCCGGCCTACTGGATGCTCGTCAGCGCGCTCGACGGCAAGGCGGGGCGCGGGTCGTCCTTCGTCCCCGCCGACCCGACGCTGGAGCACTTCGAGTTCGTGCTCACGGACGGCGGCTTCGACGTCTTCCTGCGCAACTCGCTGCTCGTGGCGCTCGGGACGGTGCTCGTCTCGTCGCTGCTCGCCCTGCTGGCGTCGGTGGCGGTGGCGCGCTTCCGCTTCAAGCTCCGCACGCAGGTGCTCATGCTCGTGCTGATCGTGCAGATGGTCCCGCTCGAGGCGCTCGTCATCCCGCTGTTCGTCCAGGTGCGCAACCTGGACCTGCTCGGCACGCTGACCGGCCTGGTCGTGGTGTACGTGGCGCTCGCGCTGCCCTTCGGCATCTGGATGCTGCGCGGCTTCGTGGCCGCCGTGCCGGTGGAGCTGGAGGAGGCCGCGTACCTCGACGGCGCCACCTGGGGCCGCATGTTCCGGTCCATCCTGCTGCCGCTCGTCGCGCCCGGCCTCGTGGCCACGAGCATCTTCAGCTTCATCACGGCGTGGAACGAGTTCGTCTTCGCGATGACGCTGCTCGGCGGCGAGACGCAGAACTACACGGTGGCCATCGGGCTGCGCTCGTTCTTCGGGCAGCACTCGAACGACTGGGGCGCGATCATGGCGGCCTCGACGATCATCACCGTGCCCGTGATGATCTTCTTCATCGTCGTCCAGCGCCGGCTCGCGTCCGGGCTGACGTCCGGGGCGGTGAAGGGGTGAACGACGTCCGGAGGGCCGTGCACGGGGTGCTGCTGCCCGGCTTCACCGGGACGACGCCCCCTGCGTGGCTGCTCGACGCCGCGCGCGACGGGCTCGCCGGAGTGGTGCTGTTCGCGCACAACACGCCCGACCCGGCGACGACGGCCGCGCTCACGGCACGCCTGCACGACGCCGCGCCCGACCTGCTCGTCGCGACCGACGAGGAGGGCGGCGACGTGTCGCGGCTCGAGGCCGCGACCGGGTCGTCGCTGCCGGGCGCCGCGGCGCTCGGCGCGGTGGACGACGTGCGGCTCACCGGGGCCGCGGGCGAGGCGCTGGGCCGCCTGCTCGCGGCCGCGGGCGTCGACCTCGACCTCGCGCCGGTGCTCGACGTCGACACGCCCGGGAACCCGGTCATCGGGGTGCGGGCGTTCGGCACCGATCCGGAGGCGGTCGCGCGGCACGGCGTCGCGTTCGCCCGCGGCCTGCAGCGCGGCGGCGTCGGCACGTGCGCCAAGCACTTCCCGGGGCACGGGTCCACGACCGTCGACTCGCACCTCGCGCTGCCCGTCGTGGAGGCCGACGCCCGGACCCTGCGCGGTCGCGACCTCGTGCCGTTCGCCGCGGCGTTCGCGGGCGGTCCCGGCGACGAGGGCCCCGCGGCCGACGCCCTCATGACCGCGCACGTCGTCGTGCCCGCGCTCGGGCCCGCTCCGGCGTCCCTCGACCCCGCCGTCGCGGCTCTCGCCCGCGAGCTCGGCCACGCCGGGCCGATCGTCACCGACGCCCTCGACATGCGCGCCGTGTCCGACGGCGCCGACGTCGGCGAGGCCGCCGTGCGGGCGGTCGAGGGCGGCGCGGACCTGCTGTGCCTGGGCACGACGACCGGACGGGACGACGAGGCGCTGTTCCGCTCCGCCGCCGACGCCCTCGTGGCCGCGGTCGACGCCGGCCGGGTGAGCCTGGACCGGCTCGCCGCGTCCCGGCGACGCACCGACGCCCTGGTGGGCCGGCTGCGCGCCCGGCGGGTCGCCGCCGCGCCGGCCCCGGCCGAGGAGGCGCTCACCGCGCTCGCGGCCGTGGGGGCCGAGGTGGCGCGCCGGGCGGTGCGCGTCGTCGGTCCGTCGCCGGCGCTCGCGGGAGCGCCCGACGTCGTCGACCTGCGGCTGCGGCTCGACCACGCGGCCGGTCGCACCGCGCAGCACGTGCAGCGCGCCGTCGCCGCCCGCTGGCCCGACGCCGTCGTGCACCCCGCCCTCGATGACGCCGGGCTCGGGGCCCTGCTGCGCGGGCTCCCCGGCCCGGCCGACGGCGGCGAACGGCCTCTCGTCGTCGTCACGCGCGAACCTGTCCCGGGCGGCGACGAGCACGAGCGCCTGGCGCGGCTGCAGCGGGCGCGCCCGGATCTCGTGGTCGTGCACACGGGCGCGCCGGCCGCGGGGGAGCGGTGGCTCGCCGCGCTCCCGGGCGGGCTGCCCGCGACCGTCCTGGCCTGCGGCACCGGCCGGGCCAACGCCGAGGCCGCCGTGGCCCTCCTCGCCGGGGAGCTCGCCCCCGAACCCACGGAGGTGGCGCGATGATCGTCATCGGCATCTCGTCCGGCACCAGCGTCGACGCGATCGACGCGGCGGCGGCGGACCTCGACCTGCGCCCCGACGGCACGCTGTCCCTGCGGCCGCTGGGCCACGCCGAGTACGCCTGGCCCGACCACCTGCGCCGGCGCATCCTCGCGGCGCTGCCGCCCGCCACCGCGGACCTGGGCGAGGTGTGCCAGCTCGACACGCTCGTCGGGCAGGAGCTGGGCGCCGCCGCCCGGCGCGCCGTCGACGACCTCGCGGGGGGCGACGCCGACCTCGTGGCGTCGCACGGGCAGACCCTGCACCACTGGGTGGTGGCGGGCCGCGCGCGCGGCACGCTGCAGCTCGGCAACCCCGCCTGGATCGCGGAGCGCACCCGACGGCCGGTGGTCAGCGACTTCCGGGTCGCCGACGTCGCCGCCGGCGGGCAGGGCGCGCCGCTGGTGAGCGTGCTGGACGCGCTGTGGCTCGGGCACGACGGGCCCGCCGGCACGAGGTACTCCGCGGCGCTCAACATCGGCGGCATCGCCAACGTCACCGTCGTCGGCGCGCACGACGAGCCGGTGCTCGGCTGGGACACCGGCCCCGGCAACTGCCTGCTCGACGCCGCGGTGCAGAGGCTCACCGGGCAGCCGTTCGACCGCGACGGGGAGCTCGCGGCCGGCGGCGTCGTGGACCACGAGGCGCTGGACGCGCTGCTGGACGAGCCGTACTACGCGCTGCCCGTGCCGCGGTCCACCGGCCGGGAGCTCTACGACGGCGAGTACGTGACGACGCGGCTCGCCGCCGCAGGGGTGCGTGCCGACCGGCTCAGCACCCCGGACCTGGTCGCCACGCTCACGGAGCTCACCGCGACCACCGTGGCGCGGTCGCTCGCCGACCACGCGCCGGGCGGGGGCGTCGACCGGGTCGTGATCTCCGGCGGCGGGGTCCGCAACCCCGTGCTCCGCGACCGTCTGCGGGCGCTGCTCCCGGCCGGCACCGCCCTCGAGACCGCGGACGACCTCGGGTTGCCGGCGGACGCCAAGGAGGCGTACCTCTTCGCGCTGCTCGGCTTCCTCGGCGTGCACGGGGTGCCCGGCACCGCACCCGGCCCGCACCGGCGGCAGGCCACGGGGGCCCGCCGGCCGGTGGTGCTGGGGTCGCTCACGCCCCCCACGCCGCTGCCCGTGGAGGCGGTCCGCACCCCGGTACGGCGCCTCGCGCTCACCACGGCACCGAGCGTCCCGACCACTGCGCGCGACCTGACGAGAGGAAGCACCCGATGAGCGGAGCGACCGTGCCCGACCCCTCCGTGCCTCCGGACGCCGGCCCCCCGGACGACGTGCTCGACGTCGCGCGCCTCGTCTCGCCGACGGAGGAGCGCAACCCGCGCACCACCGACATCGACCTGCTCCCGCCGGCCGACGTGGTGCGCCTCATCCTCGACGAGGACGCCGGCGTCGCCAGCGTGGTGCGCGCGGAGCGGTTCCGCGTCACGCAGACGGTGGAGCTCGCGGTCGAGGCGATCCGCGCGGGCGGGCGGGTGCACTACGCCGGTGCGGGTACGTCCGGCCGCCTCGGCGTGCTGGACGCCGTCGAGCTGCTGCCGACCTACGGCGTCGGCCCCGAGTGGTTCGACGCGCACCTCGCCGGCGGTCCCGACGCGATGACCGTCTCGGTGGAGGGCGCGGAGGACGACGCGGAGGCCGGTCGGCGCGACCTGGACCACGTGGGCCCGCACGACCTCGTCGTCGGGCTCGCGGCCAGCGGTCGCACCCCGTACGTGGGCGGGGCGCTCGACCTCGCCCGCGAGCGCGGGGCGCGCACCGCGCTCGTCAGCGCCAACCCAGCCGCGCCGCTGGCCGACCGCGTGGACGTCGCGATCCTGCTCGACACGGGGCCCGAGGCCGTCACCGGCTCGACCCGTATGAAGGCTGCCACCGCGCAGAAGATCGTGCTCAACACGTTCTCGACCGCCACGATGATCCAGCTCGGCAAGACGTACTCGAACCTCATGGTCGACGTCCGCGCGTCCAACGCCAAGCTCCGCGCCCGGCTCGTGCGCCTGCTGAGCCAGGCGACCGGTCTCGCGCCGGAGGTGTGCGCGCCCGTGCTGGCCGACGCCGGCGGGGAGGTGCAGGTGGCGCTGGTCATGCTGCTGGCGGGGGTGGACGCCGCGGCGGCGCGCGGCGCGCTCGCCGGGGGAGACGGCGTCCGCGGGGCCCTCGGCCGTCTCGGCGCCGCCCCGCCGAGGTAGTGCCCGAACCCGCGAGGTCGTGCGAGTTCTCGTGAAGTAGTACCTGAGTGCGCGAAGTAGTCCAGGCAATCCGGACAATTCGCGCATCCCGTGTACTACCTCGGCCGGCTTCGTACTACCTCGGCGCGATGGGTGCTACCTCGCGGGGGTAGGGCGGGCGCCGAAGACGGCGGTGCCGACGCGGACGACGGTCGCGCCCTCGGCGACGGCGAGCTCGAGGTCGGCGGTCATGCCCATGGAGAGCTCGCGGGCGTCGTCCGTGCCCGGAGCCCCGCTGGCGAGCACGGCGTCGCGGATCGCACGCAGCCGGGCGAAGCCGGCCCGCACGAGCGCCTCGTCGCGATCCTCAGCCAGGCGCGCGCCGATCGTCATGAACCCCGTCAGTCGCAGCCCCGGCAGGGCCGCGACGTCGAGGGCGAGCGCCGCCGCGTCGTCGGGCGCGACGCCGGACTTGCTCTCCTCGCCGGAGACGTTGACCTGCACGAGCACGTCCAGGGTGCGGCCGTCGCGCTCGCAGCGCGTGGACAGGGCACGCGCGAGGGCGAGGGAGTCCACCGAGTCGACGGCGGTGGCGGCGCCGAGCACCTGGTTGACCTTGTTCTTCTGCAGGTGGCCGATGAGGTGCGCCTCGACGCGTCCCGCGGCGACGAGGTCCGCCAGGGCGGGCGCCTTCGCGACGAGCTCCTGGACGCGGTTCTCGCCGACCAGCACCGGCCGGTCGTCGCCCTGGGCGGCGGCGAGGTCCAGCGCGGCCCGGACCCCCGCGAGCATGGTCTCGGCCTCCTGCGTCTTGGTGGCCAGCAGCACGCGGACCTCGCGCGGGTCGCGCCCCGCCGCGCGGGCGGCGGCCGCGACGCGGTCGTGGACGGCGGCCAGGCGTGCGGGGATCCCGGGACACTCGGTGGGCATGGCCGCCAGTCTACGAACGCCGTCGGTGGTCCTGGGACGCGACGCGGGGCCGTGACCGAGACTGCGGCGGACCAGGGTCGCGTCAGGGGGTTCCCGGGTGGTGCCGCGCTCGCGCGGCGGGCGAGGATGGTCGGGTGAAAGCCCTGCTCAACATCATCTGGCTCGTCTTCGGCGGCTTCTGGCTCGCGCTCGGCTACGCCGCGGCGGGCATCCTCTGCTGCATCATGATCGTCGCGATCCCGTGGGGCATCGCGTCGTTCCGGATCGCCGGCTACGCGCTGTGGCCGTTCGGACGCACGGTCGTCGACAAGCCGGGCGCCGGCGGCTGGTCGGTGCTGGGCAACGTCATCTGGATCGTCTTCGCCGGCATCTGGCTCACCATCGGGCACATCACGACGGCGGTCGCCCAGGCGATCACGATCATCGGCATCCCGCTGGCGATCGCGAACCTCAAGATGATCCCGGTCTCGCTGCTGCCGCTCGGCAAGGACATCGTGCCCAGCGACGCCCGGTACCCGACGTACCAGCACTGACCGTCGGGCACCGGCCTCACGGGCGGCCGATCGGCGCCGTCGTCCCGCCCGTGAGGCGCAGCAGGTCGTCGGGGGCGAGCGACACGTCCAGCCCGCGCCGGCCGCCGGACACGTAGACGACGTCGAAGCCCGCCGCGGACTCGTCGAGCACGGTCGTGTGCCGCTGCTTCTGCCCGATCGGCGAGATGCCGCCCACCACGTAGCCGGTGGCGCGCTGCGCCGCCGCCGGGTCGGCCATCGCGGCCCGCTTGCCGCCGACGGCGCGGGCCAACGCCTTGAGGTCGAGGCTGCCGTCCACCGGCACGATGCCGACCACGAGCCGCCCGTCGACGTCCGCCAGGAGCGTCTTGAAGACCTGCGCGGGGTCGGCGCCGAGCGCCTCGGCCGCCTCCAGGCCGTAGCTCAGGTCCGACGCCGGGTCGTGGTCGTAGGTGTGCAGCCCGTAGGCGATACCGGCCCGGTCGAGCGCGACGACGGCCGGCGTCCCGTGCGAGGCGTGCGGCTTCTTCTTCGACACGCCGCCGATTGTGCCTGAGTAGGGTGGTGCGGTGCTCCTCCTTCTCGTCCTCGCGATCCTGGTGGGAGGGGCGCTCCAACGGGTCACCGGCATGGGCTTCGGGCTCGTCGCCGGCCCGTTCATCGTGCTCCTGGTGGGCCCGCTCGAGGGCGTGCTGTTCGTGAACCTGGCCGGCGCGATCGCGTCCGCGCTCATCCTGGGCCGCGTCGCGCGGGACGTGGACTGGCGGCGCTACGCCTGGCTCGCCGTCACGTCGGTGGTCGTCATGGTCCCCGCCGCCCTGCTGCTGCGCGACGCGAGCCGTGCGGCGCTCGAGGTCGCCGTCGGGGCCCTCGTCGTCGTCGCGATGACGCTGGCCGTCGTCACGACCCGCCTGCGCCGCGGCGGCCGGCACCCC
Source organism: Isoptericola sp. NPDC060257 (assembly GCF_042726645.1). Classification (NCBI taxonomy): domain Bacteria; kingdom Bacillati; phylum Actinomycetota; class Actinomycetes; order Micrococcales; family Promicromonosporaceae; genus Isoptericola; species Isoptericola sp. NPDC060257. The sequence continues at coordinate 3,784 of NZ_JBHXAW010000124.1, read as the reverse complement.
GTCCGGCCCGAGGCGCGCGCCCCGCTGGTCGCGACCGGCGTCGCGAGCGGGGTCGGGAGCGTGGCCGCGGGCATCGGCGGCCCGCCCGTGGCGATCTACTCCGTGCTCAGCGGCTGGGACCCGCGCGGCTTCGCGGCGACGGCGCAGCCGTTCTTCGCGACCAACGCGCTCGCCGCGCTGATCGCCAAGCTCACGCTCACCGACGCGTCCTTCCCGCCCTTCGCCGCCTGGCAGTGGCTCGTCGTCCTCGCCGCGATCGTGGCCGGGCTCGTCGTCGGCGACTGGCTCACCCCGCGCGTCCCTGCGGTGGCCGTCCGGCGCGGGCTGATCGTGCTCGCGTACGTCGGGGGCGTCGCGACCCTCGCCCAGGGGCTCGCGCACCTGGGCTGAGGAGGTAGGGCTCAGACCGGCCGGTCGCCCTCGTCACGACGCGGGACGTCGGCGGACCCGTCCGCCGGGCCGTCCGCGCGGTGCTCGGGAGCGTGCCGCCCAAGCGCACCCGGTGCGTCCCCTCGGTCGGGGTCCAGCTCGTCCGCGCGGCGCAGGCGCTCGTCGACGTCTGCCCGGCGCTCGTCGAGGCTCGCGTCGCGGCGCCGGGCCTCCTCCTGCAGACGCGCCGCGTCGGCGGCCTTCTGGTCGGCCTCGGCCTGGGACATCCGGGCCTCGGCGTCGAGCTTCGCGGACGCTGCCTCGCGCTCCTGCACCGCGATCCGGTCGTGCTCCGCCTGTCGGCGCAGCTCGGCCGCCTCGTCGCGCCGTTCCTCGCGCCGGCGCGCCTCGGCGGCCCGCGACCGGCGGGCGACGGCCACGGCGACGAGCACGAGCAGCAGCACGACGACGACGGCGACGACGATCCAGACGATGGTCGTGGTGTCCATGGCGGACTCCTGACGTCGGGGGAGCCGGGGGCGGCACCCTGCGTCGATCACACGACCGACGCCGGATGCTTGCAACCGCCGCGGGCGCTCAGATCCGGCCGACGTCCACCACGGTGAGCGCGACGGCCCCGGCCTCGTCGCTGGCCGCCAGGTCGACGACGGCGGTGACGGCCCAGTCGTGGTCGCCGTCGGCGTCGTCGAGCACCTGCCGCACCCACCACGTGCCGGCGGGCACCTCGGCCACCTCGACGCCGTCGCGCGTGGTCGTGGTCGCGCCGCCGGGCAGCTGGGCGCCCGGCTCGAGGATGGTCAGCAGCCCGGCCGCGCGGGCGGCGGGGCCGATGCCGACGGCGTCGTCGCCCTGCGCCTCGAACAGGGGGTCGAGCGCGGCGGCCCAGGCGTCGCCGTCCCAGCCGTGCGCGCCGTCGAGCGCCTCGAGCGCGTCGTAGTCCTCGCGGGCGGCGAGCTCGACGCGGCGGAACGTCGCGTTGCGCACCAGGCGGCGGAACGCGCGCGGGTTGCCGGTGACGGGCCGTGCGGGCGCCTCCGCGCCCGCCTCGGCGAGCTCGCCCTCGACGACGAGGTCGGCGTCGTCGTCGACCGGGTTCTGCAGCCGCTCCCACTCGTCGAGCAGCGACGAGTCGACGCCGCGCACCAGCTCGCCGAGCCACTCGACGACCTCCTGCACCTCCTCGGTGCGGTGCTCCTCCGGCACCACCTGGCGCAGCGCGCGGTAGGCGTCGGCGAGGTAGCGCAGCACGACGCCCTCGGTGCGCTCCAGCCCGTACACGCTGACCAGCTCGGCGAACGTCATGGCCTGCTCGAGCATGTCGCGCACCACGGACTTGGGCGCGAGCTCGGCGTCGGCCACCCACGGGTTCGACCGCTTGTACGTGGTGAACGCGGGCTCGAGCAGGTCGGCGAGCGGCCGCGGCCAGGTCACGTCCTCGAGCGCCTCCATGCGCTCCTCGTACTCCATGCCCTCGGCCTTCATCGCCGCGACGGCCTCGCCCTTCGCCTTGGACTGCTGGGCGTAGAGGATCTGGCGCGGGTCGTCGAGGGTCGCCTCGATGACGGAGACGACGTCGAGCACGTGCGTCGGGCTCTCGGTGTCCAGGAGGTCCATGGCCGCGAGCGCGAACGGCGACAGCGGGGCGTTGAGCGCGAAGTCGCGCGGCAGGTCGACGACGAGCCGCACGCTGGGCCGGTACCCGGCCGGGCGCGACGCGTCGGGCACGCGGACCTTCTCCACCACGCCCGCGACCCGCAGCGACCGGTAGATGCGGAACGTCTGGCGCACGTGCTTCGCCTGCTGCGCCTCGGTGTCGTGGTTCGCGGTGAGCAGGTGCCGCATGGCCTCGACGGGGTCGCCGCCCGAGCCCGCGGAGTCACGTGCCAGCACGTTGAGCACCATGGCGTGGTTGACGTGGAACTGGCTGGTCAGGGGCTCGGGGTCGGCGTCGCGCAGCCGCTCGAACGTGGAGTCCGTCCAGTTCACGGCGCCGGCGGGCGCCTTCTTGCGCACCACCTTCTTGAGCTTCTTCGGGTCGTCGCCGGCCTTGGCGAGCAGCTTGCGGTTCTCGATGACGTGCTCGGGCGCCATGACGAGCACCTCGCCCACGGTGTCGAACCCCGCGCGCCCGGCCCGGCCGGAGATCTGGTGGAACTCGCGCGCGGTGAGGTGGCGCATGCGCTCGCCGTCGTACTTCACGAGCGACGTCATGAGGACGGTGCGGATCGGCACGTTGATGCCCACGCCGAGGGTGTCGGTGCCGCAGACCACCTTGAGCAGGCCGCGCTGCGTGAGCCGCTCCACGAGGCGGCGGTACTTCGGCAGCATCCCGGCGTGGTGCACGCCGATGCCCGCGCGCAGGAACTTGCTCAGCGTCTTGCCGAAGCCCGTGCCGAACCGGAAGGCGCCGATCTCGGCCGCGATCGCGGCCTTCTCGTCCTTGGAGGCGAGGCTCGTGGACAGCAGCGCCTGGGCGCGCTCGACGGCGTCCTTCTGCGTGAAGTGCACGACGTAGACGGGGGCGCGGTGCGTCGTGACGAGCTCGGCGATGACGTCGGTCAGCGGCTCGACGACGTAGGAGAACGTCAGCGGCACCGGGCGCTCGGCGCCCGCGACCTCCGCGACGGGGCGGCCGCTGCGCTCCTCGAGGTCCTCGCGCAGCCGGGTGGTGTCGCCCAGGGTGGCGGACATCAGCAGGAACTGCGTGCGCGGCAGCTCCAGCAGCGGCACCTGCCACGCCCAGCCGCGCTGCCGGTCGCCGTAGAAGTGGAACTCGTCCATGACGACCTGGGCGATGGCGTCGTCGTCGGCCGTGCCGTCCGCGCCGACGCCGTCGTCGTCGGCCCCGCGCCGCAGGGCGAGGTTGGCGAGGATCTCCGCGGTGCAGCAGATGATCGGGGCGTCGGCGTTGACGGCGGAGTCGCCGGTCATCATGCCGACGTTGCGCGACCCGAACGCGGCGACGAGGTCGAAGAACTTCTCGCTCACCAGCGCCTTGAGCGGCGCGGTGTAGAACGTGCGCCCGCCGCGGCCCGACCGGCGGTTCGCGAGCGCCGCGAACTGCGCGCCCATCGCGACCATCGACTTGCCCGACCCCGTGGGCGTGGCCAGCACCACGTGCGAGCCCGTCATGAGCTCGAGCAGCGCCTCCTCCTGGTGCGGGTACAGCGGCCGGCCCGTGCCGGTGGCCCACTCGCCGAACCCCTCGAAGAGGACGTCGGGGTCCGGCGCGCCGCCCGTCGGGGCGGGCAGGTACGGCAGCAGCGTGCCGGCGGGGCGGGGGGCGGCGTCGGGGGAGCTGGGGGAAGTCATGGTCCGGACATTCTCCCAGGCCGCGCCGACAGCAACGAGCGTGCTGAATTGCTCCTCATTCGACCCGCATGAGGAGCAATTC
>NZ_JBHXAW010000123.1:0-11790 GCF_042726645.1 Isoptericola sp. NPDC060257 | reverse complement strand
CCGCCCCGACCTGGTCCTGGCCGACATCCGCATGCCGGGATCCCGTCGGTGCTCCCGGCCGCCCCGGGCGGTCGCGGCCTCACGCCCGAGCAGCGGGCCCGCCGGTCGGTGGCGCGCGCGCTCGCGGAGGCGGGCCTCGTCGAGGTGCTCTCCTACCCGTTCGTCGGCGAGGCGGACCTCGACGCGCTCGGCCTGCCCGACGAGGACGTGCGCCGCACCACGCTGCGCCTCGCCAACCCGCTGGCCGACGACCGGCCCTTCCTGCGCGCCGACCTGCTCTCGACGCTGCTCGAGACCGCGCGGCGGAACGTCTCGCGCGGGCTGCCCGACGTGGCGGTCTTCGAGATCGGCCTGGTCACGCGGCCGACGCCGGGCACCCCGGCCCCGCCGCAGCTGCCGGTCGGCGTGCGGCCGTCGGACGACGACCTCGCGGCGCTCGTCTCCGCCGTCCCGGACCAGCCGCGGCACGTCGCGGGCGTGCTCACCGGCCGGGCGGTGCCTGCCGGCTGGTGGGGCGACGGCCGTGCGGCCGACTGGACGGACGCCCTCGACGCCGCCCGCCTCGTCGCGGAGCGGGCGGGCGCGGAGGTCGTGGTCCGGGCCGACTCCGGCACGATGCCGTGGCACCCCGGGCGCTGCGCGGCGCTGGCGCTGGCCGACGGCGCCGTCGTCGGGCACGCGGGCGAGCTGCACCCGAAGGTGGTCGAGGCCCTGGGCCTGCCGGCCCGGGCGGTGGCCTTCGAGCTCGACCTCGGCGCGCTGATCGCCGCCGGCGGGAGCGTGCCCGTCGTGGCCGAGCCGGTGTCGGCGTTCCCCGCGGCGAAGGAGGACTTCGCGTTCGTCGTCGACGCGGACGTGACGGCCGACGCCGTGCACGCCGCCGTCGTCGCGGGCGCGGGCCCGCTGCTGGAGGACGCGCGACTCTTCGACGTGTTCACCGGCGAGCAGGTGGGCGAGGGCAAGAAGTCGCTCGCCTACTCGGTGCGGCTGCGCGCCGCCGACCGCACGCTGACCGCCGACGACGTGCGCGCCGTCCGCGAGGGGGTCGTCGCCGCGGCGACCGAGCGCGTGGGGGCCGTGCTGCGTGGCTGAGTCGGCACCGTCGGCCCGGCCCGTCGAGCCTCGGCCCGCCCGGACCGCGCTGGTCACGGGCGCGAGCCGCGGCATCGGCCGCGCGGTGGCGCTCGGGCTGGCGCGGGCCGGGCTGGACGTCGCCCTCGTCGCTCGGGACGCCGCCCGCCTGGCCGAGGTCGCGCGCGAGGTGCGCGACCTCGGCCGGACGGCCCTCGAGCTGCCCGCGGACGTCACCGACACCGCGGCGGTGGCGGCGGCCGTGCGGGCCGTGGAGGGGTCCCCGGCCGACGGCGGGCTGGGCGCCGTGGACCTGCTGGTCAACAACGCCGGCCGCATCGACGCCGAGGTGCCGCTGTGGGAGGCCGACCCCGACGAGTGGTGGTCGGTGCTCGAGACGAACGTGCGCGGGCCGTTCCTGCTGGCCCGGCACGCCGTGCCGGGGATGCTGACGCGCGGCGGCGGGCGGGTCGTCGACCTCAACAGCGGTGCCGGCTCGCACGACAACGCCGACGCGACCGCCTACAACGCGAGCAAGACCGCGCTGATGCGTCTCGGCGCCGGCCTGCACGCCGCCGGCCACGACCGTGGCCTGCGCGTGCTGGAGGTCGCGCCCGGCGTCGTGCGCACGGACATGACGGGGTCGATGCGCGCCCACGAGGGGCGGACGGAGTGGACGCCCGTCGAGCGGACCGTCGACCTGGTGACGGCGTTCGCGCGCGGCGACCTCGACGCCTGCTCCGGCTGGTTCGTCCGCGCCTCGCACGACACCCCGGAGTCGCTGGTCCGGCTGGCCGGCGCGGCCACGGCGCCCGCCGCGCGCCGGCTGCGCGTGCAGCCGGCGGCGGACGACGACCCGCTGGCCGAGGTGCTCACCGGGCGGTGACCCTGGCACCCCGGCCGGGGCGCGGGCGGGCGGTTCAGCGGCGCTCGTCGCGCCAGCGCACCCACTGCTCGACGAGGGACAGGTCGTAGCCTGGCCCGCCCGTGCCGATCGTGAACAGCGTGGCGCCGGCGTCGAGCAGCTTCTGCCCGACCTCCTCGGGCGGCGCGCCCACGCCGACGGACCGCTCCACGAGGGTCGCGGTGTCGCGCCCGACGGCCTCCCCGTGCTCGTCGAGGATCGCCGACTTCCGGGTGAGGGTGTCGACGTCGCCGAACGAGTGCCACACGTCGGCGTGCTCGGCCACCAGGCGCAGGGTCTTCTTCTCGCCCCCGCCGCCGACGAGGATCGGGATCTCGCGCGTCGGCGCGGGGTTGCCGGCCGCGAGCCGGGCCTTGATGCGGGGGAGCGCCGCGCCCAGGTCGGCGATGCGCGAGCCCGCCGTGCCGAACTCGTAGCCGAACTGCTCGTAGTCCTTGGCGAACCAGCCGGCGCCGATGCCGAGGATCAGCCGGCCGCCGCTGATGTGGTCGACCGTGCGGGCCATGTCCGCGAGCAGGTCGGGGTTGCGGTAGGAGTTGCAGCTGACGAGGGCGCCGATCTCGACGCGCTCGGTCTGCTCGGCCCACGCGCCGAGCATCGTCCAGCACTCGTAGTGTGCGCCGTCCGGGTCGCCGGTGAGCGGGAAGAAGTGGTCCCAGTTGAAGATCACGTCGACCCCGGCGTCCTCGGCGCGCCGGACGGCGTCGCGCATCTGGGCGTAGTCGGCGTGCTGCGGCTGGAGCTGGACGCCGATGCGGATCGGGTGGGTGGTGTCGGTCACGGACCGAGCCTACGGCCGTCCGTGCCCGCCGCCTTCAGGCCGTCCGCGTGGCGACCGCGAAGACGCGCCGGAAGGCCAGGGGAGTGCCGAAAGGGCGCCTGGGATAGGCCTCGCGCAGGGCGGCGCCGAGCTCGGCGTCGAACCGGGCGCGCAGTTCCGTGCCGTGCGCGGCGTCGTGCGCGTCGAGCGCGTGCAGCACCGGCTGGGCGCCGGTCGCCGAGATCCACCGCAGCACGGGGTCGTCGCCGTCCAGCACGTGGGTGTAGGTCGTCTCCCAGGCGTCGACCGACCAGCCCGGGCCGGACAGGAGCTCGAGGTACTCCGCGGGGTCGCCGACCGCGCGGCGCTCGAGGGGCCCGACGGCGGCGGCGAAGGGCGCGCGCCCGGCGACCTCGCGCAGGGTGCGGTGGCTCGGGGCGTCGTGGTTGCCCGGGACGGAGAACGCGAACGTCTGCCGGGCCGTCGCGGCGAGAGCGGGGAGCAGCTCGCGGTGGCCGGGCACCCACTGCAGGGTGGCGTTGCTGATCACCAGGTCGGCCTCGGGGGCGGGACCGCGGCCGGCGGCGTGGTCGCGCACGTCGGCGAGCTCGTAGCGGCTCTCCGGGTCCGCGGCCCGCGCCTTCTCGATCATCGCCGGGGAGGCGTCGAGCCCGACGAACGCGGCGTCCGGCCACTGCCCGCGCAGCACGGGGGTGAGGTGCCCCGGGCCGCAGCCCAGGTCGACGATGCTCGCCGGGTCGCGCACGACGCGCGCGACCAGCTCGCCGAACGGGCGCGACCGCTCGTCGGTGTAGCGCAGGTAGGCGGAGGGGGACCAGTCGGCCATGACAATTCCTCTCGATATCAAGTTTCTTGATGTCAAGAGACTAGCGTGCGCGCCCCCGCCGCGCCACGCTGGGGTCATGGACGCCGGTGAGGACGCCGAGACCATCCCCGCGCCGCCCGGGCGTGGCGACCAGACCCCCGCGACGGTCGTGCCGTACCTCGCGGTGCGCGGCGCGGCGGACGCCATCGACTACTACCGCCGGGCCTTCGGTGCGCAGGAGCGGTTCCGGATCGAGGACGACGGCGTCGTCGGGCACGCCGAGCTCGCCGTCGGCGGCGCGACGATCTACCTGTCCGACGAGTGGGAGCAGCTGCGCGTGCACAGCCCCGCGACGCTCGGCGGATGGTCGGTGTCGCTGGCGATCGAGGTCGAGGACGCCGATGCGTTCGTCGCGCACCTCGTCGACGGCGGGGCCCGGCTGGAGCGGGGCGTCGACGACGGGCCCGAGGAGGGCTGGCGCAGCGCGTGGGTCGTGGACCTCTACGGGCACCGCTGGCACGTCTCGAGCCCGACGGCGGGCTGACCGCCGCCGGTCAGGGGACCAGGAGGACCTTGCCCGTCGTGGCGCGCCCCTCCAGGGCGCGGTGCGCCTGCGCGGCGTCGGCGAGCGGGAGCCGCTCCCCGATCCGGACGTCGAGGTCGCCCGCGGCGGCCGCCCCCAGCACCTCCGACGCCCGCCACTCGAGCTCGCCCCGGGTGAGGAGGTAGTGCCCCAGCGTGGGCCGGGTGAGGTAGAGCGACCCGCCGGAGTTCAGCCGCTGCGGGTCGAACGGCGGCACCTGGCCGGACGCCCCGCCGAACAGCACGAGCGTGCCACGCGGCCGCAGCGACGCGAGCGACGCGTCGAACGTGGCGCGTCCCACGCCGTCGTACACGACGTGCACGCCGCGGCCGTCGGTGAGGTCGCGCACGACAGCGGGCAGCTCGGTCGCGAGGTCGTCCATCGCCGCGTAGTCGACGGTGTGCGCCGCGCCGGCCGCCGACGACAGGGCCGCCTTCTCGGGCGAGGACACCGTCGTGATGACGCGCCCGCCGCGCGCGACCGCGAGCTGGGTCGCGAGCAGGCCGACGCCGCCGGCCCCGGCGGTGAGCAGGACGTCGTGGCCCGGCCCGACCTCGAAGGTCGACGCCACGAGGTAGTGCGCCGTCATCCCCTGCAGAGGCAGCGCGGCGGCCGTGACGAGATCGAGTCCCGCGGGGACGCGCACGGCGTTCGCGGCGGGGACGACGGTGAGCTCGGCGTACGACCCCGGCGCCTCGTTCCAGGCCACCTCGTCGCCGACGGCGAAGCCCTCCACGCCGTCGCCGAGCGCCTCGACCGTCCCGGCGCCCTCGACGCCCACGACGTGCGGGTAGCTCATCGGGTAGACGCCCGCCCGGCGGTAGGTGTCGATGAAGTTGACCCCCGCCGCCGCGACGCGGACCAGGAGCTCGCCCGCGCCGGGCGCGGGGTCGGGCTGCTCGACGTACTCCAGGACCTCGGGACCACCCGCCGCGCGGGCCACGACTGCGTGCATGCGTCCGAGCCTACGCAGCCGGGGGCGGGTCCAGCCTCTCGCCCGCGCGGACGGGCACGTCGACACGGTTGCCCGCCGGGGCCAGCGGGCAGGTCCACGCCGGGTCGTAGCGGCACGACGGGTGGTAGGCGAGGTTGAGGTCCACCACGACGAGGCCGTCGCGCCCGCCGAGGTCGGCGCCCTTCGCCGTGTCGAGCAGGTACCGCCCGCCGCCGTAGGTCTCGTCCCCGGCGGTGCCGTCGCGCAGGGGGACGAACAGGCCGCCGCCGTACTGCGCGAGCCACCAGGCGTCGAGCGTCCCCACGCCGGGGAGCTCGAGCACCCCGACGCGCTCCATCGTCGTCGTGCCGTCCGCGCCCGTGTCGAGCTCCAGCCGCGCCGCCGGCGCGGGGCGCAGCGGCACCTCGAAGCGCAGCGCCGGGTCGTAGGGCCAGGAGGGGAGCCCGGTCGCCCGCAGCGGGTCACCGGCCGGCAGCGGGCTCTGCGGGTGGTCGCGGAAGAGTGCGTCGCGCCCCGCCCGCCACGTCGCGTGCCCGCTCGCGGGGTCGGGCGCGGCGCGGACCGCGGCGTACAGCTCGGCGACGCGCCGCCGCCAGTCGGCGAGCTCGACGGCGGTGCCCGCCGTCACCGGAGGGCTCCCGCGTCGGGCGCAACGGTGGGCGCAACGGTGGGCACGGCGGTGGGGAGGGCGGTCACGGCCTCGACCCTATGCTTCGCCTGTGACCCGAGACACCCGCGCACCGTTCACGATCCGTCCCGCGACCGAGGGCGACTGGCCCGCCCTGTGGCCGACCATCGAGGCGGTGGTGCGTGAGGGCGAGACGTACGTCTACCCGCTGGACCTCACGAGCGAGCAGGCGCGGGAGATCTGGATGGAGCGCGCCCCGGGCGCGACGGTCGTGGCGGAGGCTGCGGACGGCACGCTGCTGGGCACGGCCAAGATGGGGCCGAACCGGCCGGGCCACGGCGACCACGTGGGCACGGCGTCGTTCATGGTGTCGCCCGCCGCGCGCGGGCGCGGGGTGGGCCGGGCGCTCGGCGAGCACGTCGTCGCCTGGCACCGCGAGCAGGGCTTCCGCGGCATCCAGTTCAACGCGGTGGTGGAGTCGAACGAGGTCGCGGTGCGCCTGTGGCGGGCGCTCGGGTTCGAGGTGGTCGGCACTGTGCCGGGCGCCTTCCGCAGCCCGGCGCACGGCTACGTGGGGCTGCACGTGATGTACCTGCCGCTCGTCGCCTGACCCGAGGCGCCCGGGGCGCGAGAAACAGGTTCCGGCGCATTGCATAGGTATGTATAGTGCTGCATATGGTCAGCACTGAGTCGCGCACGTTCCGTGTCGCCGTCGCCGGTGCCTCCGGGTACGCCGGGGGCGAGTTCCTGCGCCTCGCGGCGCGTCACCCCGCGCTGGAGGTCGGGACGCTCACGGCGCACTCGAACGCCGGCGCGCGCCTCGGCACGCTGCAGCCGCACCTGCGCTCCCTCGCGGACAGGGTGCTCGAGCCGACCACGCCCGAGGCGCTCGCGGGCCACGACGTCGTCGTGCTCGGCCTGCCGCACGGCGCGTCCGGCGAGATCGCCGCGCAGCTGCCCGACGACGTGCTCGTGCTCGACCTCGGCGCCGACCACCGCCTCGCGTCCGCCGCCGACTGGGAGCAGTTCTACGGCTCGGCCCACGCGGGCACCTGGCCCTACGGCCTGCCCGAGCTGCTCCACGCCGACGGCGCGGGGACGGTCACCGGCGCGCAGCGCGACCGCCTGGCGGGCGCCCGCCGGATCGCGGTGCCCGGCTGCAACGTCACGGCCGTCACGCTCGGCCTGCAGCCCGGCGTCGCCGCCGGCCTCGTGAGCCCGGCCGACGTCGTCGCGGTCCTCGCCAACGGGTACTCGGGCGCGGGCAAGTCCCTCAAGCCGCACCTGCTCGCCGCCGAGGGCCTGGGCTCCGCCGTGCCGTACGCGGTGGGCGGCACGCACCGGCACATCCCCGAGATCGCCCAGAACCTGCGTACCGCCGGGGCGCCGGAGGTGTCGATCAGCTTCACCCCGACGCTCGTGCCGATGTCGCGCGGCATCCTCGCCACCGTCACGGCCCGCCTCGCGCCGGGCCACGAGGACGCCACCGCCGCCGACGTCCGCGCCGCCTGGGCCGAGGCCTACGCGAACGAGCCGTTCGTCGAGCTCCTCCCGGAGGGCCAGTGGCCGACGACGGCCGCCACCCTCGGCGCCAACACGGCCCTCGTGCAGGTCGCGCTCGACGCCGCCGCCGGGCGCGTCGTGACCGTCACCGCCATCGACAACCTGGTCAAGGGCACCGCCGGCCAGGCGGTCCAGGCCATGAACCTCGCCCTCGGCCTGCCGGAGACGGCCGGCCTCGTCACCGAAGGAGTCGCACCGTGAGCGTGACCGCAGCGCAGGGGTTCCGGGCCGCCGGGATCACGGCCGGCCTCAAGGCCTCCGGCACCCCCGACCTCGCCCTGGTCGTCAACGACGGCCCGCAGCACGCGGCCGCCGCCGTCTTCACGAGCAACCGTGTGGTCGGCGCGCCGGTGATGTGGTCGCGCCAGGCGATCAAGGACGGGGTCGCCCGCGCCGTCGTGCTGAACTCGGGTGCCGCGAACGTGTGCACCGGCCCGGGCGGGTTCCAGGACTCGCACGCGACGGCGGAGAAGGTCGCCGAGGTGCTCGGGATCGGTGCGATCGACGTCCTCGTGGCCTCGACCGGCCTCATCGGCGTGCGGCTCGCGGCGGAGAAGCTGCTCGCCGGGATCCCGGTCGCGGCGGACGCGCTGGGGCCGGACGAGGAGTCGGGCACGAGCGCGGCCACGGCCATCATGACGACGGACTCCGTCCCGAAGACCGCGGTGCGCACGATCGAGACGCCGTCCGGCACCGTGACGGTGGGCGGGATGGCCAAGGGCGCGGGCATGCTCGCTCCCGCGCTCGCCACGATGCTCTGCGTCATCACGACCGACGCCGTCGTGGACGCCGGGACCACGGACGCGGCGCTGCGCGCGGCGACCCGCACGACGTTCGACCGCGTCGACTCCGACGGCTGCATGTCGACCTCCGACACCGTCGTGCTCATGGCGTCGGGCGCGTCCGGCGCGACGCCGGACGACGCCGCGTTCGCCGAGGCCGTGACCGCGGTCTGCGCCGACCTCGCGCGCCAGCTCGTGGCGGACGCGGAGGGCGCGTCCCACGACATCGCCATCACCGTCACGCACGCGACGACCGAGGACGCCGGACTGGCCGTGGCCCGGGCCGTGAGCCGGTCCAACCTGGTCAAGGCCGCGATCTTCGGCAACGACCCCAACTGGGGCCGCATCCTCTCGCAGGTCGGCACGGTCCCCGAGGAGGTCGCGCCGTTCGACCCGCTGGAGCTCGACGTCAGCGTCAACGGCGTCATGGTGTGCAAGGCGGGCGGGGCGCACGAGTCGCCGGAGGACGTCGACCTCGCCGCGTCGCGTGACGTGTCGATCACGATCGACCTGCACGCCGGCGACGCCGAGATCACGCTGTGGACCAACGACCTCACCCACGCGTACGTCCACGAGAACAGCGCGTACAGCTCATGAGCAGCGACGTCGTGAACGGGCTCGCGCCCGAGCAGAAGGCCGAGGTGCTCCTCGAGGCCCTCCCGTGGCTCCAGGAGTTCGCGGGCGCGCTCGTCGTCGTCAAGTACGGCGGCAACGCCATGATCGACGACCGGCTCAAGGCCGCGTTCGCCCAGGACATGGTGTTCCTGCGCCAGGTGGGGCTGCGGCCCGTCGTGGTGCACGGCGGCGGCCCGCAGATCAACGCCATGCTGGAGCGCCTGGACATCCACAGCGAGTTCCGCGGCGGCCTGCGCGTCACGACCCCCGAGGCGATGGACGTGGTGCGCATGGTGCTCACCGGCCAGGTCTCGCGCGAGCTCGTCGGCCTCATCAACGCGCACGGCCCGCACGCCGTCGGCATGTCGGGGGAGGACGCCGGGCTGTTCCGTGCCGCCCGCCGGCACGCCGTCGTCGACGGCGAGCCGGTCGACGTCGGCCTCGTGGGCGACGTCGTCCAGGTGGACGCCGGGGCCGTGCAGGACCTGCTCGACGCCGGCCGCATCCCGGTCGTGTCGACCGTCGCGCCCGACGTCGACGACCCGACCCAGGTGCTCAACATCAACGCCGACACGGCAGCCTCCGCGCTCGCGGTGGCGCTCGGGGCCAGCAAGCTCATCATGCTCACCGACGTCGAGGGCCTGTACACGTCGTGGCCCGACAAGGACTCCCTCGTCGAGGAGATCTCCGCGCCGGACCTCGCCGCCCTCCTGCCGAGCCTGACGTCCGGCATGGTGCCCAAGATGGAGGCGTGCCTGCGCGCCGTCCAGGGCGGCGTGCCCCGCGCGACCGTGATCGACGGCCGCCAGCCGCACTCGGTGCTCCTGGAGGTCTTCACCACCCGCGGCAACGGCACGATGGTCGTGCCCGCGCCGACAGCCACCACCACCGATCCCACAGCGAGCAAGGAGGCAGGCGCGTGAGCGACACCCTGCAGTCGGTGAGCGGCGGCGCCCTCGCCGACGCCTCGAACGCCGCCTGGACCGACCGCTACACCCACGCGGTGATGGACACGTTCGGCCCGCCCCAGCGTGTGCTGGTGCGCGGCGAGGGCGCCTACGTGTGGGACGCCGACGGGCGTCGCTACCTCGACCTGCTCGCCGGGATCGCGGTGAACGCGCTCGGCCACGCCCACCCCACGCTCACGGCGGCGATCAGCGCGCAGCTCGGCACCCTCGGGCACGTGTCGAACTTCTTCGCGACGCCCACCCAGATCGGCCTGGCCGAGCGTCTGCTGCACCTCGCGGGCGCCCCCGAGGGCTCGCGGGTGTTCTTCACCAACTCGGGCACCGAGGCGGTGGAGGCGGCGTTCAAGATGGCGCGCCGCAACGCCGGCGACGACGGCACCCGCACCCGGGTCCTGGCCCTGGAGGGCGGCTTCCACGGCCGCTCGATGGGCGCGCTCGCCCTCACGGCGAAGGTCGCGTACCGCGAGCCGTTCGAGCCGCTGCCCGGCGGCGTCGAGCACGTGCCGTTCGGCGACACCGCCGCCCTCGACGAGGCGTTCTCGCCGGAGGCGGTCGCGGAGCGGGGTGGCGTCGCGGCGTTCGTCGTGGAGCCGCTGCAGGGCGAGGCCGGTGTGCGGCCGCTGCCCCCGGGCTACCTGGCGCACGCCCGCCGGCTCACCGCCGAGGCGGGCGCGCTGCTGGTGCTCGACGAGGTCCAGACGGGCGTCGGCCGCACGGGCTCCTGGTTCGCCTTCCAGCAGCCGGAGATCGGCGGTGGCGTCGTGCCCGACGTCGTCACCGTGGCCAAGGGCCTGGGCGGCGGCTTCCCCGTGGGCGCCGCGATCGCGTTCGGCGAGCGCGCCGCGACCCTGCTCGGCCGCGGCCAGCACGGCACCACGTTCGGGGGCAACCCGGTCGCGGCGGCCGCCGGCCTCGCGACGCTCGGCGTCATCGAGCGCGACGGCCTGCTCGAGAACGTGCGCCGCGTCGGCGCCGTCCTCGCCTCCGAGATCGAGGCCGCGGGCAACCCGCTCGTCGCCGGAGTGCGCGGGCGAGGGCTCCTGCTCGCCGTCCAGCTCACCCGGCCCGTCGCGGCCGACGTCGCGGCGGCCGCGCTGGAGGCCGGCTTCGTCGTCAACGCCGTCGCCCCGGACGCGATCCGCCTCGCGCCCCCGCTGATCCTCACGGCCGACCAGGCGCGCGACGTCGCCCGGTTCTTCGCCGCCGTCACCGTCCCCGCCTCTGCCGACAGGGAGTCCTGATGCCCCGCCACTTCCTCCGCGACGACGACCTCACCCCGGACGAGCAGCGGGAGGTCCTCGAGCTCGGCATGGCGTTCCGGGAGGACCGGTTCGTGCGCGCGCCGCTCGCGGGCCCCCAGGGCGTGGCCGTGCTGTTCGACAAGCCGACGCTGCGCACGCAGGTCTCGTTCTCGACGGGCGTCGCCGAGCTCGGCGGCTTCCCCGTGATCGTGGACGGCCGGCTCGCCCAGGTGGGCGTGCGCGAGTCGGTCGCCGACGTCACCCGCGTGCTCGACCGCCAGGTGTCCGCCATCGTGTGGCGCACGTTCGGCCAGGACCGGATCGACGAGATGGCCGCCGTCTCGCGCGTCCCGGTGATCAACGCCCTCACGGACGGGTTCCACCCGTGCCAGATCCTCGCCGACCTGCTCACGGTGGCCCAGCACCGCGGCGGCATCTCCGCCCTGGCCGGTCAGCGGCTCGCCTACGTGGGCGACGCCGCCAACAACATGGCCGCGTCGTACCTGCTCGGCGGCGTCACCGCCGGCCTGCACGTCGCGGTCGCCGGGCCGGAGGGCTACCTCCCACCCGAGGACGTCGTCGCCCGCGCCCGGGAGATCGCCGCCACGACCGGGGGCT
Organism: Isoptericola sp. NPDC060257; assembly: GCF_042726645.1. Lineage (NCBI taxonomy): Bacteria > Bacillati > Actinomycetota > Actinomycetes > Micrococcales > Promicromonosporaceae > Isoptericola > Isoptericola sp. NPDC060257. Next base: position 255 of record NZ_JBHXAW010000123.1, on the reverse strand, counting down.
CGGTGACCGTCACGACCGACGCCCGGGCCGCCGTCGCCGGGGCCGACGTCGTCGCCGCGGACACCTGGGTCTCCATGGGCGACGAGGGCGAGGCCGCCGAGCGGCTCGCCGCCCTGGACGCCTATCGCGTGGACGACGCGCTCCTGTCCGGCGCGGCCGACGACGCGATCTTCCTGCACTGCCTGCCCGCCTACCGCGGCAAGGAGGTCACGGCCTCCGTGATCGACGGCCCCGCGTCCGTCGTCTGGGACGAGG
>NZ_JBHXAW010000122.1:0-11798 GCF_042726645.1 Isoptericola sp. NPDC060257 | reverse complement strand
GTATAAGAGACAGCGCCGCGCGCGTCCGGCTCGACCTGGAGCTGCCGGTGCGCGAGCCGTTCGACGCCCGCGGCGTCGTCGCGTTCCTCGCGGCGCGCGCCGTCGACGGTGTGGAGGTCGCGGACCTCGACGGCGACGACGTGCGGTACGCCCGGACGCTGCTGCTCCCCCACGGGCCCGGCGCGGCGGAGGTCATGGCCGGGCCGGGCGTGGGGCCCGGCCGGGTCGCCGTGCGCCTGGAGCTCGCGTCCGCCGCCGACGTCTCGGTCGCGGTGACCCGCCTGCGCCGGCTCCTCGACCTGGACGCCGACCCGGCCGCCGTCGACACGGCCCTCGCCGACGACCCGGCGCTGGCGCCGCTCGTCGCCCGCAGGCCCGGCCTACGCCTGCCCGGCACGGTGGACCCGCACGAGATCGTGGTGCGCGCCATCGTCGGGCAGCAGATCAGCGTGGCCGCCGCGCGCACGCACCTCGGTCGGCTCGCCGCCGGCGCGGGCACCCCGTACGTCTCCGCGGTCCCGGGGCTCACGCACCTGTTCCCGACGGCGGCACAGGTCGCGGCCGCGGCGGCGGACCACCTGCGCCTGCCGGCGCGCTCCGTCGCGACGGTCGTCGACACCGCCGGCGCGCTCGACGACGGCACCCTCGCCGTCGGGGTGGGCGACGACGGCGACGCGCTGCGCGCCGCGCTCGTCGCGCGGCGTGGCATCGGGCCGTGGACCGCCGCCTACGTGGCGATGCGCGTGCTGCGCGACCCGGACGCCTGGCTCGACGGCGACGTCGCGCTCCTCGCGGGCGCGGCCGCGGCCGGCGTCGACCTGGGCCTGCCGGACGACGCCCCGCGCTCGGCCCGGTCGCGCGCGCTCGCCGCCCGCGCCGGGCGCTGGGCGCCGTGGCGCTCGTACGCCGCCCTGCACCTGTGGCGCGCCGCCCTCCCGCCGACCAGGCAGTGACGCCGTCCTCAACCGGCATCCCGAGCACCCGTGCTGCTCGGCGCCCGACCTCATGTCCGACCTCATGTCCGACCTCACGGAGGAACCATGTCCGCCCGCACCACCACCCTCAGCACCCCCGACGGTCCGTTCACCGTCGTCGTCGACCCGGACGGCACGGTCCTCGCGTCCGGCTGGACGACGGACGCCGACGCCCTGGTCGGCCTCGTCCACCCCGACGTCCGGCCCACGGCCACGACGCCCGTGCCTGACGACGACCCTGCGGTCGCCTCTGCCGTCGCCGCGGTCCGCGCCTACTACGCGGGCGACGTGCGCGCGATCGACGCCGTCCCCGTCCGCCAGGTCTCCGGCCCGTACCGCGCGCACGCGTGGGACGTGCTGCGCACCGTCGACGCCGGAGTCCCCGTGACGTACACCCGCTACGCGGAGCTGTCCGGCCGTCCCGCCGCCGTCCGCGCGGCGGCCGGCGCGTGCGCGATGAACGCCGCCGCCCTGTTCGTCCCGTGCCACCGGGTGCTGCGGACCGACGGCAGCCTCGGCGGCTTCCGCTACGGCCTCGACGTCAAGCGCAGCCTGCTCGCCCACGAGGCCCGCCACGCCGGCTGATCCCGGCGGCCGGCGGCCTCACAGCGAAGGCTCCTCCGGCGTGGACACCGTGAACACCGCGCCGGCGATGACGGGCACCCGCGTCGCCGCCCGCTCGAGGTCGTCCAGACGCCGCGCGACGGTCTCCTCCGGCTCGTTGCCGCTGAGGTCGACGCTCGCCACCAGGTACAGCGACCGCGGCCCCACGTACTCGAGCCGCAGGTAGGTGACCCGCTCCACCTGCGGCATCGTGACGAGGTGCGCGAGCACGGCGGCCCGGGTCTCGGGCCGGGCGGCCTCGCCGACGAGGAAGCGACGGTTGCGGTCCACGAGGACCAGGGAGACGACGGCGAGCACGACGCCGACGACGATCGAGCCGACGGCGTCGGGCACGGGCGAGCCGGTGAGCTGGTGCGCGAGCACGCCCCCGAACGCGACGACGAGGCCGACGAGCGCGGCGGCGTCCTCGGCGTAGACCGCGCGCAACGTGGGGTCGGACGTGACGAGCACGTGGTGCAGGACGTCATGCTCGGCCTTCTTCGCCTCGGCCCGCGCCTGCCGGCTGGCCTGCAGGAACGAGATCCCCTCGAGCACGAACGCGATGCCGAGCACGGCGTATGCGACGCCGAAGTCGCTCGCGGGCTCGGGGTGCACCAGCTCCTGGATGCCGTGCGTGATGGACACGCCGGCGCCGACGGCGAACAGCCCGATGGCGGCGAACATCGACCACACGTAGGCCTCGCGGCCGAAGCCGAGCGGGTGCTCGCGGTCGGCGGGGCGGCGTGAGCGGCGGTCGGCGACGAAGAGGAACACCTCGTTCCCGGTGTCCGCCCAGGAGTGCACGGCCTCCGCGAGCATGGACGCCGACCCGGTGACGACGGCCGCCACCGACTTCGCGACGGCCACGAACGCGTTCGCGGCGAACGCGACGATCACGGTGAGGGTGCTCTCGCCGCCGGAGTGCGCGTCCTGCACGACGCGCGGGCTGGCGAGGGGTTCCGGCGGCGCGGCGGCGGGATCGGTCTCCGCGGGGTGCGCGAGAGCGGCGAACGGGTCGGGCGCGGCGGCGTGGTCGGGCTCGGCTGGTGCCATGCGCCCGGTCTATCAGCCGCGGGTCAGTCGGGCTCGCCGAACTCGTTGGGGCGCAGGTCGTCGGGGTCGACCTTGCCCGTGCGGAACCCCGCGCGGCCCACCATGTGCGCGGCGACGGGCGACGTGACGAGCTGGAACGCGACGACCAGCACGAGCATCGCGACGGCGGACCAGCTGCGCACCCGCAGCGCGAGCGCCGTGAGCAGGAGGATGAGGCCCAGCACCTGCGGCTTCGTGACGGTGTGCATGCGGGCCAGCAGGGACGGGAAGCGCACCAGGCCCAGCCCGGCGCCGAGCGTCAGGAACGCGCCGGCGAGCAGGCAGACCGCCGCGACGGCGTCGGCGACCGTCGTCCACACCCCCGGGTCGACGTGGGTCATCGCTGGGCACCCCCCGCGCTCTCGGCGTCGTCCTCGGCATCGATGGCGCGCACGCCGTCCCGCTGCTCTCCGCGCGACACGTCGGCGGCGCGCGCCTGCGCGGCGACCTCCTCGGGCGTGCGCACGCGCCCCTCGTCCACGGGCTCCTTCGCGGCGAAGCGGGCCATCGTCACCGAGCCCACGAAGCCCACCATCGACAGCGCGACGAGGATCGGGATGGTCTCCGTGCGTCGCGACCAGATGGCCTCGATCGCGATGGCGCACACCAGGGTGACGGTCAGGGTGTCCAGCGCGACCGCCCGGTCGAGCATCGACGGTCCCCGCTCCACCCGCACGAGCGCGAGCAGCGCGGCGACGGCCACCAGCACGGCGGCCGCGATCACGGCGGCGAGCATCATGCGTCCTCCCCTCGCCCGGGCGCCAGCCCGCACCGGGACAGCACGGCGTCGCTGGCGAAGGCCCGCAGCACCCGCTCCTCGAGCGCCAGCGTGTCGCGGCGCACGGCCTCCGCGCCGCCGGACGCGTCGATGTCGAGCACGTGCAGGTAGACGACGCCGGTGCTGCGGCGCGCCTCGACGACCAGCGACCCCGGCACCAGCGACGACATCACGGCCGTGATGGTGAGGTACGCGTCCTCGGGGTTGCGCAGCCGGACGGCGACGATGGCGCCGTGCGGCGTCGGGCCCGGCCGGACCGCCTTCCACGCCACCTCGAACGACGCGACGAACAGGTCGGAGACGAACCGCGCCACGAGCACGACGGCACGCCACGGCCGCACCGTGCCGTGCATGTCGACGTTCGGCAGCGGGAACAGCGTGACCACCGTCCCGGCGATGACGGCGCCCGCGATGACGTTGGCCCACGACAGGTCGCCCCACAGCAGCACCCACACGACGGTGAGCAGCAGGAGCGCGTGCCACTGCGAGCCCAGCCGCCGCAGCAGGTAGGCGGGTCGGCGCGACTGCGGGCTCATCCGTGCCCACCTCCCTGCGCCGGTCCCTGCGCGTCGTCGGCGTCGCCGCCCACGACGACGGACTCGCCCCGGCCGCGGTCCGCCCCGTCGGGGAAGACGGCGTCCACGTAGGTGTGGCCATCCATCGACGCGGTGGCGGCGCGCTCGGCGTACCCGTAGAGCGGGCCGGCGGCGACGGTGAGCAGCAGGCCGAACGCGACGAGCGCGCCGGTAGGCAGGACCATGCCGCGCGGCAGCGGCACGTCGGACTCGATCTCCTCCGACGGCGCCTGCCAGAACGCCTTGTTCCACGCCTTGACCACCGCGTAGAGGGTGAGCAGCGACGTCACGACCGAACCGACGACGAGCACCCACGCCAGCCCGGTCCCCACGGTCGCGCCCTCCGTGAGCAGCCCGACCTTGCCGAGGAACCCGGACAGCGGCGGGATTCCGGCGAGGTTGAGCGCGGGCACGAAGAACAGCACCGCGAGCCCCGGGGCGAGCTTGGCGAGGCCGCCGAGCCGGTCGAGCGACGTCGACCCGCCCCGCCACTCCACGAGGCCCACCACGAGGAACAGGGCCGTCTGGACGGAGATGTGGTGCACCACGTAGTAGATGGCCGCGGCCGTGCCCGCCTCGGTGGCGAGCGCGATGCCGAAGATCATGTAGCCGATGTGGCTGACCAGGGTGAACGACAGCAGACGTTTGACGTCGTTCTGCGCCACGGCGCCCAGGATCCCGATGACCATGGTGAGCAGCGCGAGCACCATGAGCACCTGGTCCACGGTGGGGTTGTCCGGGAACAGCACCGTCTGCGTGCGCAGGATGGAGTACACGCCCACCTTGGTGAGCAGGCCCGCGAACACGGCGGTGACCGGCGCGGGCGCCGTCGGGTACGAGTCCGGCAGCCAGGCGGACAGCGGGAAGATGGCGGCCTTGATGCCGAACGCGAGCAGCAGCAGGAGCTGCAGCGCCGTGCGGACGGTCGGGTCGATCTCCGGCAGCCGCTCCGCGAGCTGCGCCATGTTCACGGTGCCCGTGGCGCCGTAGATGAGCGCGATGGCGCTGAGGAACAGCGTCGACGAGACCAGCGTGACGATGATGTACACCGACCCCGCACGGATGCGCTCGGCCGTGCCTCCCAGGGTGAGCAGCACCGCGGACGACGCGAGCAGGATCTCGAACCCGACGTAGAGGTTGAACAGGTCGCCGGTGAGGAACGCGTTCGCCACGCCCGCGGCCAGGATGAGGAACGTCGGGTGGAAGATCGCGACGGGGATCATGTCGCCGCGCGTCGTGCCCGGGTCGTCCTCCCCCTCGGGCACGCCCTGGCCCAGCGAGTACAGGAGCACGCAGAGCAGCATCACGAACGAGACGGTGAGCATCACCGCGGAGATGCGGTCGGCCACGAGGTCGATGCCGACGGGGACGGCCCAGCTGCCGACCTCGACGACGATCGGCCCGCCGTCCGCGGCGACCAGCAGGCCGACGGACGCCGCGAGCGCGGCGGCGAGCGCGGTGACGCTGATGATGCGCTGCACGCGGGCGTACCGGTGCAGGGCGAGCGTCAGCCCGGCCGCGAAGAGCGGCACCATGACGGGTAGCGGCACCAGCGTGGCGGAGTCCCAGGGCATCACGGGCGCTCCTTGTGACGGTCGGCGTGACGGTCGGCGTGACGGTCGGCGTGGCCCTCGGCGGGCCCGTCGTCGCTGTCGTCGACGTCGTCGTACACGTCGGCGGCCTCCTCGTCGAGCGTCCGGTCCGGCTCGGTGTCGTCCGCGTCCTCGAACGCGGGGGCGTTGAGCGCCGCGTGCCGGGCGACGCGCCGGTCCTCGACGTCGTCCGCGACCTCGTCGTGGCCGTGCAGCTGCCACGACCGGTAGGCCATGGCGAGCACGAACGCGGTGAGCGCGAGCGTGATGACGATCGAGGTGAGCACCATCGCCTGGGCGAGCGGGTCGCTCATCCGCACGCCGTCCGGCGCGTTGCCGATGATCGGCGACGCGCCGGAGCGCCCGCCCATGACCAGCAGCATGAGGTTGACGCCGTTGCCGATGAGGACGAAGCCGAGCAGCACCCGGGTGAGCGGGCGCTCCAGCAGCAGGTAGACGCCGGTGGCGAACAGGACGCCGATGGCCAGCACGAGGATGGCCGGCGGCGTGTTCTCGAGGACGATCACGCGGACACCTCCTCGCGGGCGGGCCGCGGGTCCTGGCGGTCGATCTCGGCGCCGAGCGTGCGCAGCAGGTCGAGCACCAGGCCGACGACGACGAGCATCACGCCGATGTCGAAGAACAGCGAGGTCACGAGGTGCACCTCGCCGAGGACCGGGAAGTGCAGGTCGACGATCGTGCTCTGCAGCACCTCCTGCCCGGCGACGAGGGTCGCGAGACCCACGCCGGCGGAGAGGAACAGGCCGGTGCCGAGCAGCACGCCGGGGTTGATCGGCGCGGCCTCGCCCAGCTCGTACCGCCCGCCCGCGAGGTACCGCACGGCGAACGCGATGCCGACCACGAGCCCCGCCGCGAAGCCGCCGCCGGGCGCGTTGTGCCCGCTGAACAGCAGGAACAGCGCGAAGACGATCATGGCGTGGAAGATCACGCGGGTGACGACCTCGAACAGCACGGACCGGCGCTCGGGCTCCAGCGTGCTGCCCGCGGCGAGCCACACGCGGCGCGTGTGCGGGTCGGACCGGCTGACCTCGTCCACGCGGGACAGCCGCAGCACCTCGCCGCTGCGCTGCCGCAGGAAGATGAGCGACGCGACGCCGGTCGCCGCGACGAGCAGCACGGAGATCTCGCCGACGGTGTCCCAGGCGCGGATGTCGACCAGGGTCACGTTGACGATGTTCTTGCCGCCGCCCCACGTGTAGGCCTCGTCGGGGAAGTGCGTGCTGATCGGCTCGGAGACGCGCACCAGCGGCGCGGCGACGGTGAACGCCATCATGACGGCGCCGGTCACCACGGCCAGCGCGAGCCGCAGCCAGCGGCTCGCGGCGAGCGGCCGGTCGGTGAAGTAGGGGGGCATGCGGCGCAGCACCAGCACCATGACGACCAGCGTGATCGTCTCGGTCAGCACCTGGGTGAGGGCGAGGTCGGGGGCGCCGTGCAGCATGAACAGGGTCGCGTTGGCATACCCGGCGACGCCCACCAGGAGGACGGCCTTGAGGCGTCGGCGGGCGCGGGCGGCGAGCACGCAGGAGACGACGACGACGGCGACGACCGCGGCGTCGGCGGGGCGGTCCCACAGGACGAGCTCGACCTGCGGGTGGCCGCTGACCAGCCCGGACGCGAGGACCGCGCCGGGCGCGACGGCCAGGACGACCAGGATGATGCCGAGGTAGACGGGCAGCGAGCCGCGCTGGGTGGCGGCGGTGACGTCGGCCGCCAGGTCGTCCAGCCGGCGCATCGTGCGCCGGTAGGTGACCTCGGCGGAGCGCGGGGACCACAGGAAGTCCTGGGCCTTCTCCACGCGGGCGCGCTGCCAGAAGAGGACGAAGCCGGCGAGCAGCACCAGCACGGTGATCGCGAGGACCGGCGTGAACCCGCCCCACAGCACGAGGTGGCCCGGCTCGCCGCCCGGGTAGCGGTCCGCGTACGGGGCGAGCAGGCGCTCCCCCGTCGCGGGGACGAGCCCGACCGCCAGGCCGAGGACGGCGAGCACGAGCGGCGGGGTGACGAGCAGCCACGGCTGGCGGCGCACCGGCGTCGCGGGCGCCGGCTCCGCCGCGGCGTCGCGCGTCGTGGGGGTGTCGCCCAGCGCGGCGGCCGCGGTGGCGCCCGGGCGCCGCTTGGTGCCGAACGCGCCCCACGCGAACCGCAGGCCGTACGCCACGGTCAGCGCCGAGCCGACGACCACCGCGAGGAGCGCGATCCACTCGACCGCCCCGGCGCCGTGGATGACGTCGTGCCACAGGCCCTCGAGCGCGGCCTCCTTGGCGACGTACCCGGCGAACGGCGGGAAGCCGATCATCGACGCCGTGGCGAGCACGCCCGCGACGGCGGTGAACGGCATCGTGCGCCAGAGCCCGGACAGCTTGCGCAGGTCGCGGGTGCCGGTGGCGACGTCGACCGCGCCGACGACGAGGAACAGCGCCGCCTTGAACATGGCGTGCGCCCCGAGCATCGCGAGGCCGGCCAGCGCCAGCGCCTTGCTCCCGAGCCCCAGGAGCAGCACGATCAGGCCGAGCTGGGAGACGGTGCCGAACGCGAGCACGAGCTTGAGGTCGTGCTGGCGCAGCGCCTGGTAGCCGCCCAGCAGCAGGGTGCCGCCGCCCAGGACCAGCACCAGCCAGCGCCAGACGGGCAGGTCGGCGAACGCCGGCGCGAAGCGGGCCACGAGGTAGACGCCCGCCTTGACCATGGCCGCCGCGTGCAGGTACGCGGACACCGGCGTCGGGGCCGCCATCGCCGCGGGGAGCCAGAAGTGGAACGGGATGAGCGCGGACTTCGTCGCGGCGCCCGCGAGCAGGCACACGGCCGCCCACGTGACCGCGGTGCCCGACGGCGGGTTCGCGACCAGCTCCGAGACGCGCCAGGTGTCGCCCACGACGCCGAGGATGATGAGCCCGACCAGCATCGCGAGGCCGCCCGCCGTCGTGACGACGATCGCCTGCATGGCCGCGCGACGCGACGCCTTGCGGTCGGCGTAGTGGCCGATCAGCAGGTAGGAGAAGACGGTGGTGAGCTCCCAGAACACGAACAGGAGCAGCAGGTCGTCGGCGACGACGAGGCCGACCATGGCGGCGGCGAAGGCCGTGAGCACGGCGGCGAACCGGCCGAGGCCGAGGGCGTCGCGGGCGAAGTAGGCGGAGCAGTAGAGCAGCACCAGGGCACCCACGCCGCCCACCACGAGCAGCATGAACCACGCGAGCGTGTCGAGCTGCAGCGTGATCGACAGGTGCAGGCCGGGCACCCAGGGCACCTCGGTGGTCGGGAAGTCTCCCGCCGTCACCCGGGGGGTCATCGCCAGCGCGTACGCGGCGGCCGACGCGGGCCCGAGGGCCAGCACCCAGAAGGCTCTCCTGCCCACCCACGCCACCAGAGCCGGCGCCGCGAGGGCCAGCAGGAAGGTGAAGAGCAGCACTGAGAGCACAGCACTCCGTCCGGTCGAGGGGCGGGGCGTCGGCTTTACTTTACCGGCATCGAGCGATGGTCCGACGCTGACGAGATGACACGTCGGTGTGACCTGGGTCGCTCGACGCCGTTCCTACAGGTCCTCAGCGGCCAGCAGGAAGTCGGCCTCGTCCGCGATCTCGCCGCCCACGGCGGCGTGGATCGCCACCGCCATCTTCCCGACGAGGTCGGCGGCGCGCCGCCGGGCGACGACGTGCGCCGCCTGCGGGAACTCCTGGTTCGCCTCGTACAGGTCCGGCGGGTCCCAGCGCACGTGGTAGCAGACGGCGCCCGCGGCGGCCCACGGCAGCTCGCGCACCAGGAGGGGCAGTGTCTCGTCGCCGATCACCTCGACGGTGACGGAGCCGTCGAGGCCGAGGTCGGTCGTCAGGCCGTACGCGTCGAGCACCATCGGCGCCTGCAGGGCCTCGATGTCGACGTCGTCGGCGCGCTCGTGGATCGCCTTGCGCACCTCCGGGTCGAGCGGCTCCCCCGGGTACAGGGGACGGTCCGCGATCCCCGCGGGCGGGCCCTCGTACGGCCTGCCCTCGGTCGCGAGCCGCACCCGCGGGTGCGTGGCCTGCAGCACGCGGTGCGCGGCCTGCGGGTCCAGCCAGATGTCCGAGTACACCGTGAGGTCCACCGCACGATCGGGGTCGGGGGTCAGCACGACGCCCGGGCCGGCCGCGCGCCGGCCGCCGTCCGCGTCGTCCCACTGGCCCGCGACGTCGAGCCGCACCGAGCCGCCCAGCCGGCGCGCCGCCTGGAGCAGCCAGGAGACGACCCGCTCCTCCTCGCGGTTCGGCAGCGCCGCGGGGAACGCCCGCCCGAGGCCGTCGCGGTCGCCGCCGAAGCGGGCCGCGTCGTCCCAGCGCTCGCGCGGGCACACGACGTCGAACACCATCGCGGTGCCGCCGGGCAGGCCCGCGTCCACGCCCTTGCCCGACGGCGCGTACGGGCCGGAGACCACGCTGTGCCGCGACAGCCGCAGCACCCCGGGCTCCCCCGGGTTCGCCATGCGACCCACGGGGACGTCCGCGCCGGGCAGGTCCGCCGGGACCACGTCCCAGCGCGTGCCGACGAACCGCGACATCGCGAGGACCTCAATCTCGTCGACGACGACGTCCGACGGCACCCCCAGCAGGTGACGCGCCTGATGACCCTGCGCCGCCACCTGGGGCAGCGGCGGCAGTGCGGGCTGGTTCTGGGCCACTTGGCGGATCTCCTTCCGGGACCGGGGCGCGCCGGTGCCGGCGCGGCGGGACCGAGCGTAGCGACGTCCCGCCCCGTCGCGGAACGGCCCGTCGGGCGCCCCGGTGCCGCGGCCGCGCGCGGCGCTCAGACCTCGCTCCGGTGGAACGACTGCCACGACCGGCTCGCCGTCGGGCCGCGCTGCCCCTGGTACCGCGAGCCGTACGCGTCCGAGCCGTACGGGTGCTCCGCCGGCGACGACAGGCGGAAGAAGCACATCTGGCCGATCTTCATGCCCGGCCACAGCGTGATCGGCAGCGTCGCGACGTTGCTCAGCTCGAGCGTGACGTGCCCCGAGAAACCGGGGTCGATGAACCCGGCCGTGCTGTGCGTGAGCAGTCCCAGCCGGCCGAGCGACGACTTGCCCTCGAGGCGCGCCGCGACGTCGTCCGGCAGCGTCACCGACTCGAACGTGGAGCCCAGCACGAACTCGCCTGGGTGCAGCACGAACGGCTCGTCCGGCGACACCTCGACGAGGCGCGTGAGCTCGGGCTGCTCCTGCGACGGGTCGATGAACGGGTACTTGTGGTTGTCGAACAGCCGGAAGTACCGGTCGAGGCGGACGTCGATGCTGGAGGGCTGGAGCATCGCCGGGTCGTAGGGGTCGAGGACGACCCGCCCGGCGTCGAGCTCGGCCCGGATGTCGCGGTCGGAGAGCAGCACGGGGACACGGTAGTCGCGTCGGCGGGCGGGCGCCCCGTCGTCCCGGTGCCGGAGCCCGGCCGCGCCTCGTGTACCCTGGAGGCCGCGCACGCCGCGGGATCCGACCCCGGCACTCTTCGGTACCTCGCATCGAAGCCAGGTCCGCGCGCAGACGGCGACCCGCCGTCCACGACGATCTCCGCCCGACGAACCGAACACCGAGTCGCGCGGAACGAGAGCAGAGCAGAGAGCATCACTTCTTCCACCATCGCAAGGCCCACGTCCGCGTCCGCGGCGGAGGGCAGCACCCGACCTACCCCCGTGTGGCGCCGGGCCGACGACGACCTGTGGGTCGCGACGGTCGACGGCGAGTACGGGGGCATGATCACCCGACTCCCGGACGGCTATCACCTGCACGACCGCTTCTCGCGGCCCGTCGCCGTCGTCCCCACCCTCGCCGAGGCGACGGGGCTCCGCGCCCCGTCCCGCCGCGGCGCCCCGCGTGCTCGCCGAGCCCGCGCCCACACCGTCCGCACCCGCCCGGGTGCGACGACCGGACCCCGGTTCGCGGGTCCGTCGCATCAACGAGAGAAGACACCATGACCACCGGAACTGTGAAGTGGTTCAACGAGGAGAAGGGCTTCGGCTTCATCGCCCCCTCCGACGGCACCGCCGACGTGTTCGCGCACTACAGCGCCATCGTCGCGGACGGCTTCCGCTCCCTCAACGAGGGCCAGCAGGTCGAGTTCGACGTCACGCAGGGCCCCAAGGGCATGCAGGCGTCGAACATCCGCCCGCTCTGACGCCGCCGCCGGCACGCCGTCCGCGG
>NZ_JBHXAW010000121.1:0-11807 GCF_042726645.1 Isoptericola sp. NPDC060257 | reverse complement strand
GCCCCGTTCCGCGTCGGAACGGGGCCACCGTCACACCCCCGACGGAGGGCAGTTCAGGAGCCGGCGGCCTCCGCCGCGGCGAGCAGGATGCAGGTGGCGACGCCGTCCATCGCGACGCGCACCTCGTCCAGCGGGGGCATCGTCGGCGCGAGGCGCAGGTTCCGGTCGTCCGGGTCCTGGTGGTACGGGAAGGTGGCGCCGGCCGGGGTGAGCGCGATGCCGGCCTCCTTGGCGAGCTGCACGACGCGCGCCGCGGTGCCCGGGACGACGTCGACGGAGACGAAGTAGCCGCCGTCGGGCCGGGTCCAGGTGGCGACGCCGGCGTCGCCGAGCCGCGCGTCGAGGATGTCGACGACGGCGCGGAACTTGGGCGCGAGGATCTCGCGGTGCTTGCGCATGTGGGCGCGCACGCCGGCGGCGTCGCGGAAGAACTGCGCGTGCCGGAGGTGGTTGACCTTGTCCGGGCCGATGGAGCGGATGCCGAGGTGCTTCGTGAACCAGGCGACGTTGGCGGGCGACGACGCGAAGAACGCGACGCCGGAGCCCGCCAGGGAGATCTTCGACGTCGACGCGTACAGGAGCACGCGGTCGGGGTTGCCGGCCTCGGCGGCGAGGTCGATCGCGTTCGCGGACTTCGTCTCGTGCTCCGTGAGGTGGTGCACCGCGTAGGCGTTGTCCCAGAAGATGCGGAAGTCGGGGGCGGCGGCGGGCATCGACACGAGGCGCCGGGCGACGGCCTCCGAGACGACCGAGCCGTCCGGGTTGGCGTACGTCGGCACGACCCACAGGCCCTTGATCGTCGGGTCGTCGGCGACGAGCGCGGCGACGGCCTCGGCGTCGGGGCCGTCGGGCGTCATGGGCACGGTGACCATGCGGATGCCCAGCTCCTCGCAGATCGCGAAGTGCCGGTCGTACCCGGGCACGGGGCAGACGAACGTGATCTGCTCCTCGCGGGACCAGGGGCGCTCGGAGCCCGGCACGCCGAACAGCAGGGCCTGCACGATCGTGTCGTACATCAGCGTCAGCGAGGCGTTCCCCTGCGCGAGGAGCTGGGCGACGGGCACGCCGAGCAGCTCGGCGAAGATCGCGCGCAGCTCGGGCAACCCGGCGAGGCCGCCGTAGTTGCGCGTGTCCGTGCCGTCCTCGGCCGTGTGGTGGCCCTCGCCGGGCAGGGCCAGCAGGGCCTCGGAGAGGTCGAGCTGCTCGGCGGACGGCTTGCCCCGCGTCAGGTCGAGCTTCAGGCCGCGGGCCTGCAGGTCGGCGTACTGGCGGCGCAGGTCGTCGAGCCTCTCGGCGAGGTCGGCGGCCTGGGCGGTCGGGGTGGTGGACGACGGCGCGGTGGAACCCTCGGTGCTCACCCCACGGACCATACCGGCCGCGGGTCGGGGGCGGCAGGGCGTCCCACGACGGCGGGGCGCCGGTTGCCGCGACCGGTCAGCGCCGGCGGTCGAGCGCCCGCGCGAGCCGGCCGAGCGAGAGGCGCATGAAGCCCCGCAGGGCGACCCCGACCAGCGGCGCGGTGACGGCGCGGGGGAGCGGGCCGGCGAGGTAGGCCTCCTCCCACCACACGACGCGGCAGCGGCCGGCGTCCATCGGGACGACGTCGAAACCCGCCTCGCCGAGCAGCACCGGCCCGAGCTTGCGCAGCCGGGTGCGGCCGACGCGCGCCGCCGCGGTGGAGGGTCGTTCCAGCTGCTCCACGACCATCCGGTCGACGACCACGAGGCGTCCCAGCGCGGCACCGGGGTCGCGGCGCGCGCCCGGGCCGCTCGCCATCGTGTAGCGGTCGCCGACCTCGGGGCCGGGCCCGGCCGTCCCGTCGAGCCGGGTGGCGACCATCCACCGCGGGTGGGTGCGCAGGTCCGCCACCCAGGCGAACGCGACGGACGCCTCCACCGGGACGACGCGTGCCACCTCGACGTGGTGGACGCGGGGCGTGGCGGGCGTCGTCACGAGCCGTCGTCCTCCGGGGTGCGGTCGCGCCCCTTGCGGCGCGGCAGCCACCGGCTCGGCGACGTGCGCCGGGCCGCGTCCAGCGCGCGCAGCGTCGGGACGTCGTCGCCGGGCTCGAGCACGAGCTCCGCGACGCGGGGGAAGTGCTCGGGCGGCGGGCCGAACGCACGCCGCGACTGCGCGACGACGCCGTGGCCGAGCGCGCGCCCGCCCGCGATGCCCACGACGAACCCGACGCCGAACGGCAGCAGCCGACCGAGCGCGAGCGAGCCCTGCTTGGCGACCTGTCGCTTGAGGAACTGGCGGGCGAGCGTCTTGTTGACCCGCTTGATCGTCGTCTGCGGCATGGACGTGAGCAGCACCTTGCCCCACGCCACGGAGGAGCCGCCGATCGCGTTCTCGACGTCCTTCGCGCCCCGGTCGCCCAGCACGGTCGCCAGGAGCAGCGCGCGACGGCGCGGCACGTCGTCGATCTCGATGCCGTGCACGTCGGCGACGGCGAGCGCGAACGCCGCCGACGCCCCGAAGAACGTCGCCACGTCGCCCGTCGTGAGGGCCGTCGCGGCCGCCGTCCCGACCGACGGCGCTGCGGCCGCCGCGCCCACGGCGCCGCCCGCCGTGGCCAGCAGCGTCAGGTACTCCTTCTCCAGGATCCGCACGATCCCGGCCGGGTCGGCCTCGGGGTTGCGCGCCCGCAGGCGGTCCACGTGCTTGTGGATCGCGGCGGACGGGATCGTGACCGCCCGGTCGAGGAGCGCGTCGAGCAGCGGCGTCGGCCGGTACCGGGCCCACTCCTCGCGGCGCGTGGCCGGGTCCCGGACCTCGGTGACCTCGTCGCCCGTCCCGTCTCCCGGCACGTCCGGGCGCACGACCTCGTCGCCCGGCGCCGTGCCCTCGCCGCCCGTGCCCTCGCCACCCCTGCCGCGCCCTGTCACGACGCGGCTTCCTCCGCGTCGTCCTCCGCGTCGCCGGCCGGCTGCTCGAAGACCGCCGGCGGCACCAGGGCGCCCGCCTTGAGGGTGCGGCCCACGGTGCAGGCCCGGTCGATCGAGCGCTGCGCCAGCAGCAGGGTCTTGTTCCGCGTGGCCTCGTCGAGCCCCGACAGGTCGATCTCGAAGCGCTCGGTGAGCACCGGGTAGCGGTCCTCGTCCATGTCCTTCGCGTCCTCGACCCGGATCACGGCCTCGTACGCCTCGCCGAGCACCCGGGCGAACTTCGTGTCGCTGCTCATCCCCGCGCACGCGGCCAGCGCGATCTTGAGCAGCTCGCCGGGCGTGAAGACGGCGCCCGCCTCCACGGGGCCGATCTCCACGCTCGCGCCGCGGGCGGTGTGCCCGCGGTAGGTGCGGTTGCCGGTGCGCTCCACCCACAGCGGGTCGGTGGGCGACGGCGTCACGGGGGCTGCGGTGTCGGGCGCGGTGCTCTGGTCCGTCATGAGGCGATCCTCCCACTGGTCTCGCGATGGTCGCCCGGGGGTGTCCGGGCGGTCCGGAGAAGAACGTGCGGGCATGGTGGGAGATTCCGGTGTGACCGGGATCACCGCCGGGGGCCTGTCACGGACCGCCGCCGTCCTCGGTCGACAGGGTGTCGGGCCGCCACCGGGCCGCCCGCCGCAGGGACACCTCAGAAGCACCGCAGAGAGGACAGGCTCATGAAAATCGTGGTCGTCGGTGGGACAGGACTGATCGGGACGCAGGTCATCGCACACCTCACGGAGGCCGGGCACGACGCGGTCGCCGCTGCGCCCAGCACGGGCGTGGACACCCTGACCGGCGAGGGCGTGGACGCGGCGCTCGCGGGCGCCGACGTCGTCGTGGACGTGTCGAACTCGCCGTCGTTCGCGGACGACGACGTGCTGCGCTTCTTCACGACGTCGACGCGCACGCTGCTCGACGCCGAGAAGCGCGCGGGCGTGCGGCACCACGTCGCGCTCTCGATCGTGGGCGCCGACCGCAACCCGGACTCCGGGTACCTGCGGGCCAAGGTGGCGCAGGAGGAGCTGATCCGCTCCGGCGGCGTCCCGTGGACGGTCGTGCGCGCCACGCAGTTCTTCGAGTTCGCGCCGCGGATCGCCGACGGCGCCACGGTCGACGGCGTGGTGCGCATCCCGCCCGTCGGGTTCCAGCCGATCGCGTCGGCGGACGTGGCGCGGTTCGTGGCCGAGGCGGCCGCGGGGGAGCCGCGCGACGGCGTGCTCGACGTCGCCGGCCCGGAGCGGGTGCGGTTCGACGAGTTCATCGCCGGCGCGCTCGGGGCGTCGGGAGACGCCCGCGAGGTGGTGGCCGATCCGGCCGCGCCGTACTTCGGGGCCGTGCTCGCCGACGACTCGATCGTGCCGCGGGGCGACGCCCGGCTCGGCGCCGTGACGTACGCGGACTTCGCCGGGGCGCGGGCGTAGCGTTGGCCGCATGACGTCGCGTCCCGACGCGCCCGAGCGCCCCGGCCCCCTCGACGACACCGAGGGCGCCGGGGCGCTCGACGCGTTCCTCGCCGTCCGGCCGCGGCTGTTCGGCATCGCCTACCGGATGCTCGGGGGCGTCGCGGAGGCGGAGGACGTCGTGCAGGACGCCTGGCTCCGCTGGCAGGGCACGGACCGCGACCAGGTCCGGAACCCGGCGGCCTTCCTCACGACCGTGACGACGCGGCTCGCGATCAACGCGGCGACGTCGGCCCGCGCCCGGCGGGAGACGTACGTCGGGCCGTGGCTCCCCGAGCCGGTCGACACCTCCGACGACCCGGCGCTGGGTGCGGAGCGGGCCGAGGCCCTCGAGCTCGCGACCCTGCTGCTCATGGAGCGGCTCACGCCGGTGGAACGCGCCGTGTACGTGCTGCGGGAGGCGTTCGGCTACCCGTACGGGCGGATCGCGGAGATCCTCGACCTCACCGAGGCGAACGCGCGCCAGCTCGCCCGCCGGTCGCGCGACCGGCTCGGCACGCGCGAGGCGGTGCCCGTCGACCCCGGCGAGCACCGGCGCCTGCTCGACGAGCTCGTGGCGGCAGCGCACGAGGGCGACCTCGCGCGCTTCGAGCGCTACCTGGCCGACGACGTCGTCGCACGGCCCGACGGCGGCGGGCGGGTGCACGCGTCGCGCGTCGAGCTCGTCGGCCTCGCGCGGGTGTCGCTCTTCCTCGACAACGTGTGGCGCAAGTTCTGGGACGCCGGCACGGTGCGCGCCGTCGAGGCGAACGGCCTGCCCGCCGTCGTGGTCGACCTGGACGGCGCGCCGTTCGCGCTCCTCGCGCTCGACGTCGTCGACGGCCGCGTCGAGCACGTGTATGTCCAGGTCAACCCCGACAAGCTGGCGGGCTACGCCACGGCCTCCTGAGCGGAGTCGTCCTGAGCGGCCCTCGCTTCGTCGTCGGGCGTGTCGTCGGGCGTGGTGGCCGCGGCGAACGCGGCGCGGGGCGTCTGCACCGACGCGAGGGAGACGACGTCGCGCCCGAAGGCCGCGGCGGTGAGCCAGACCGCGAGCACGCGGGCCTTGCGCTCCCACGTCGGGACGGCGAGCAGGTGGTAGCCGCGGTGGACGAGCCACGCGAGCCGGCCGCGCACCACGATCCCGCGGGACTGGAAGATGCCCGACCCCAGCCCCAGCGTGGCGATGACGCCGAGGCTGCCGTGCACGTAGGGCCGCGTGGGGCGCCCGTGCAGGCTCGCGACGAGGTTGCGCGCCAGGCGCCGGCCCTGCCGGACGGCGTGCTGCGCGTTGGGCACGGCCAGCGCGCCGGGCCGCGCGACGGCCAGGTCGGGCACGGCGGCGCCGTCGCCCGCGGCCCACGCGTCGTCCACGGGGGAGTCGTCGGTGCCGACCCGGAGGTCGGGCCGCACGACGACGAAGCCGCGGCGGTCCACCGGCAGGTCGGTGTGCGTCGCGACCACCGGGTTCGCGGCGTTGCCCGCCGTCCACACCAGCAGCCCGGACGCGAACTCCTCGCCGGTCGAGAGGCGGACGACGCCGCCGACCGCGGACTCCAGGCCCGTGCCGAGGTGCACGTGCCCGCCGCGGCGCTCGAGCTGCTCCACGACCCACCTGCCCGGGCGGTCCGTCACCTCCGGCAGGATGCGGTCGCTCAGCTCCACGAGGTGGAACCGCAGCTCGGCGGCGTCGATCTCCGGGTACCGGGGGAGCAGGTCGTGCGCGAGCGACAGCAGCTCGCCGAAGCCCTCGACGCCGGAGAACCCGCCGCCGACGAACGTGACGGTCAGCAGCCGCTCCCGCTCCGGCCCGTGCGGCAGGCTCGCCGCACGGTCGAACGACGTCAGCAGCCGGTCGCGGATGGCGACCGCCTCCTCGACGTGCTTCATCCCGATGGCGTGCTCCGCGACGCCGGGGACGGGGAAGACGCGCGTCACCGCGCCCGCCGTCACCACGACCGTGTCGTAGGGCAGGCGGTACGTCTCGCCCGAGCGGGGCCGCACGACCACGGTCCGGTCCGCGTGGTCCACCCGCACCACCGACCCGTCGACCAGCCGTGTGCGGCGCAGGTGGCTGCGGTGGGCCACCGCCGCGTGCCGCGCCTCGACGGACCCGGCCACCACCTCCGGCAGGAACGGCTGGTACGTCATGTACGGGCGCGGGTCGACGAGCACCAGCTCCACCTCCCCGCGCCGCAGCTCCCGCCGCAGGCCCTTCTCCAGCTCCCGGGCCGTCGTGAAGCCCGCGTAGCCGCCACCGACGATCACGATGCGTCGCATCACTGCCTCCTGTGCCGCGCCCGTCGGGCGCTCTCACCACGTCGACCGAGCAGCGGCTCGTGGCGTGACGGAGGCGGGGTGTGACGTCCGAGACGTCGGCGCGGCAGTTCCGGCTCAGGGCGGCAGCTCGAACTGCCGACCCGAACTCGGACTGCCGCCGTGGACGCCGGTCCGGGCTCCGCAGCGACGCGCCGCCGCGGCGCCGCCGGCGGTGTCGCGAGGGTCGTAGGGTTGCCGCATGGCTGCGATCCCCACCCCCTACGAGGACCTGCTCCGCGACGTGCTGGAGCACGGCACGCACAAGGAGGACCGCACGGGGACGGGCACGCGCAGCGTGTTCGGGCGCCAGCTCCGCTACGACCTGCAGCAGGGGTTCCCGCTGATCACGACCAAGCGGGTGCACCTCAAGTCGATCGCGTACGAGCTGCTCTGGTTCCTGCGCGGCGACTCCAACGTGGGGTGGCTGCAGGAGCACGGCGTGACGATCTGGGACGAGTGGGCGTCGCCGGAGGGCGAGCTGGGCCCGGTGTACGGCGTGCAGTGGCGGTCGTGGCCGACGCCGGACGGGCAGCACGTCGACCAGATCGCGGGCGTGATCGACCAGATCAAGGTCGACCCGGACTCGCGCCGCCTCATCGTGAGCGCGTGGAACGTGGCCGAGCTCGCGGACATGGCGCTGCCGCCCTGCCACCTGCTGTTCCAGTTCTACGTCGCGGACGGGAAGCTGAGCTGCCAGCTCTACCAGCGCTCCGCCGACCTGTTCCTCGGCGTGCCGTTCAACATCGCCTCGTACGCGCTGCTCACGCACATGGTGGCCGCGCAGACCGGCCTCGAGGTGGGGGAGTTCGTCTGGACGGGCGGCGACTGCCACGTCTACGACAACCACGTCGAGCAGGTCCGCACCCAGCTGGAGCGCGACCCGTACCCCTACCCGACGCTCCGCCTCGCGCCGCGCGACTCGATCTTCGACTACGCGTACGAGGACATCGAGGTGCTCGGCTACCAGCACCACCCGGGCATCAAGGCCCCGGTCGCCGTCTGACCCCGGCGACGACGTGATCGGTCTGATCTGGGCCCAGGCTCGCGACGCCGCGGGCCGGCCCGTCATCGGCGCCGCGGGCGAGATCCCCTGGCGCGTGCCGGAGGACTTCGCGCACTTCAAGGCGACGACCGCAGGGCACCCCGTCGTCATGGGGCGCCGCACCTGGGAGTCGCTGCCGCGCCGCCCGCTGCCGGGGCGCACCAACGTCGTCGTGACGCGGCGGCCCGGCTGGTCCGCCGACGGCGCGGTCGCCGCCGCCTCGATCGACGACGCCCTGGCGCTCGCCGCCGCGGCCCCCGGCGGGGACGAGGTCTGGGTGATGGGCGGTGGCGAGGTCTACGCCGCGACCCTGGCGCTCGCCGACCGGCTCGTCGTCACCGAGATCGACCTGGCGGTCGAGGGCGACGCGTTCGCCCCCGCCGTCGATGCGCTGACCTGGGAGATCGCCGACGACGGCGCGTGGGCGACGTCGTCCGGCCCGGGCACCCTGCGCCATCGCGTGCGCACGTACACGCCCGTCCGCGCGAGGTGATTCGAGCCGTGCCGAGGTAGTACCGGTTCCCGGTGCCCCGGTACTACCTCGCCGTGACCGGTACCACCTCGCCGTGACCGGTACCACCTCGCCGTGGCCGGTAACTCCCTCGGCGCGGGGCCTGCTGTCTCGCCCCGCGACGGGTGCTGCCCTGGGCGGTCTCGCGCTCCCTCGGCGGGCGCCAGATCACGATCTCGACACCGATCGGTGGAAGGCGCTTGCCGATTCCGGGACCTGTCCGGTACCTTTCCGAGAAACCGGTTACCGGCGCGTTTCACCAGGAGCGCGGACAGCTCGAGGACGAGCAGAGGGGCACGCCAATGGTGGTTGTGATGAACGAGGGGACGGCGCGATGAGCGCGGTCACCGCCGCGAAGACCGCGGCTCCGACGACGCCGACGTCCGGTGGCAGCGTGCCCGCGCCCCCGCGCCGCAAGCGCGTGCCGGCGCTGTGGAAGCACAAGGCGCTCTACCTCATGGCAGTGCCGGGGATCCTGTACTTCATCCTCTTCAAGTACGCGCCCATGGGCGGGCTCGTCATCGCCTTCCAGGACTACCTGCCGTTCCTCGGCATCGGCGGCAGCCCGTGGGTCGGCTTCGACCACTTCGTGCGCTTCTTCTCCGAGGACACGTTCTACGTCCTGCTGCGCAACACCCTGATGATCTCGCTGGGAATGCTGATCTTCTCGTTCCCGGTGCCGGTCATCCTGGCGCTGCTGCTCAACGAGGTCCGCACGAAGTGGTTCCAGCGCAGCATCCAGTCGGTCGTCTACCTGCCGCACTTCCTGTCGTGGGTGATCGTCGTCTCGATCTTCTACGTGCTCCTCACGACCGACGGCGGGTCCGTCAACAACCTGCTGGTCTCGTGGGGCTTCGACCCGGTCCCGTTCCTCACCGATCCCGACTGGCTCCGGCCGATGTACATCTTCCAGGAGATCTGGAAGGGCGCCGGCTGGGGCACCATCGTCTACCTCGCCGCGATGACCGCGGTCGACGTCCAGCTCTACGAGGCGTCCGAGCTCGACGGCGCGGGCCGGATGCGCCAGGCCTGGCACATCACGCTGCCGGCCATCCGGCCCACCATCATCGTGATGTTCATCCTCGCCATCGGCGACTTCCTGGAGCTCGGCTTCGAGCACATGTTCCTCGTGATGAACTCCCTGAACCGCGACGTCGCCGACATCTTCGACACCTACGTGTACACGGCGGGCATCGAGAACGGGCAGCTCAGCTACGCGGCCGCCGTCGGCCTGTTCAAGGGTCTCGTCGGCCTCGTCCTCGTGGTCTTCGCCAACCGCCTCGCCAAGCGGTTCGGCGAGGAGGGCGTCTACTGATGTTCTCCTTCGAGGGCTTCGTGCGGATCGACGCGATCTGTCGCGGCATCTTCCGGGTCGCGGCCCTGAGCGTGCTGTGGCTGGCGACGACGATCCTCGGGCTCGGCCTGCTCGGGTTCGGCCCGGCGTCGTACGCGACGGCGAAGTCCGTGGACCGCTGGCTGCGGCACGGCGAGACGCCGCCGCTCGCGCGCACGTTCGTGGCCGACGTCCGCGAGCGGACGGGCGAGGCGATGCTCGCCGGTGCGATCGTCCTCGGCGCGGGCGGCGTGATCGTCACCAACGTCTTCCTCGCCCCGACGTGGATCCTGCAGGCGGTCAACGTGCTGGCGCTCGTCGTGCTCGGTGTCGCCGCCGCCTACGTCTTCCCCGTCATGGCCGCCACCGACATCGCCACGACGGGGCGCCGGTTCGCCGCAGCGCTGCTCATCGGCTTCGGCTCGCTGCACTGGACGATCATCGGCGCCGCCGCCGTCGGCGCGGCCTGGTGGCTGCTGTGGACGTACGCCACCCCGCTGCTCCTGCTCTTCGGGGCCGGGCTCCCGGCGTTCGTCGTCGGTCTGGTCACCCGCATCGTCTTCCGCCCCCTGGAGGAGTCCCCGGAGGCCCCGGGCTCCACCCACCGTTCCTTGCACCACCCGATGATCTCGCCTGCGACGGAGCAGGTGTCATGAGAGGAGCAGTACCCATGCGCAAGACCCTGTTCGCCAAGGGTGCGGCCGCGGCCGCGGTGGCCGCGCTCGCGCTCACCGCTTGCGGCAGCAACGGTTCGGGCGACGACGACGGCGGCACGGCCGACGACAGCCCGATCACCTGGATGTCGATGCTGCACACCCCCGTGACGCCGGACGCGGACGGCCCGATCCAGACGGCCCTGGAGGAGTACACCGGCCAGGAGTTCAAGATGCAGTGGGTCCCGGACGCGTCGAAGGAGGAGAAGATCAACTCCGCCCTCGCGTCCGGCCAGCTCGCCGACATCGTGTCGCTGACGGTCACCGACAGCACGACCGTGCGCCAGGCGCTCAAGGCCGGGCAGTTCTGGGACGTGGAGCCCTTCCTGAAGGACTTCCCGAACCTGGCGAAGATCGACCCCGACACCCTCGAGGCCGCCAAGCTGGACGGCAAGCTCTACGGGGTCCCGTTCCAGAAGATCAAGGCGCGCTACGGGGTCGTCGTCCGCCAGGACTGGCTGGACAACCTGGGCCTGGAGACGCCGCACACGATCGAGGACCTGGAGAAGGTCGCCGTCGCGTTCACGAAGGACGACCCGGACGGCAACGGCAAGGACGACACCACCGGGTTCATCGACCGCGAGGAGAGCTTCCTCGTCGGCTTCCGCTCGCTGACCGGGTACTTCGGCGCGGGCGACAAGTTCTCCGTCGACGACTCGGGACAGGTCCACGCCGCGTTCGCCAGCGACGAGTTCAAGCAGGCGATGGAGTGGTACCGCGGCGTGTACGAGCAGGGCGCGGTCAACCAGGAGTTCGTCACGGTCCAGAAGACGAACCAGCAGGACGCCATCGCGCGCGGCAAGGGCGGCATCGTCGTCACGGGCCTGTTCGAGGCGAAGAACTACGTGGCCCTCGCCGAGAGTGCCGACCCGAAGACGCCGATGAAGTGGGCGCTCATCAACGACATCACCCACGACGGCCAGCCGCACCACATCATCACCGACACCGGTGGCGGCATGGGCGGCTGGCTCGCCCTGCCGAAGTCCGAGGTGAAGGACGAGGCCGAGGTCAAGAAGGTGCTCGGCTTCCTCGACAAGCTCCTCGACGAGGAGCCGTTCGGTCTCATGACCAACGGCATCGAGGGCACGCACTACTCGATCGACGGCGACGGCGTCGTCACGATCGAGGACCAGACCGCCTGGGAGCAGGAGGTGCAGCCGTACTCCTCCTCGCGCCCGTCGGAGAAGGTGACGACCTTCAAGAGCTCGTCGCCGTACGTGGACGAGGCCAACGAGAAGATGGCCGCGCAGGAGCCGGACGCCGTCATCAACCCGACGCAGTCGCTGAGCTCGGAGACCTTCGACCGTCAGTGGTCGACGATCGAGGACAAGGCGATGGACGCCTACAACCGCTACCTCACGGGCCAGATCGAGATGGCCGACTACGAGGCGGTCGTCGAGGACCTGCGCGGCCAGGGCCTGGACGACATCGAGGCGGAGTTCACCGCGGCCTACGCCAAGGTGAACGGCTGACCTTCCCGACGCGGTGAGCGGGCGTCCGGCCCCCGAGAAGGCCGGACG
>NZ_JBHXAW010000120.1:0-11863 GCF_042726645.1 Isoptericola sp. NPDC060257 | reverse complement strand
GGCTCGGGGTGTCCCTGCGCCAGCGCGTGGTACACCTTCTCGACCGTGCGCTCCTTGAACGCCCGCTTGAGCCCGGTGTACGCCGCCTCGCTCTTCGCCACGGCCATGAGGCCCGACGTGCCGACGTCCAGCCGGTGCACGATGCCCTGCCGCTCCGCCGCGCCGGACGTCGCGATGCGGTAGCCGGCCGCGGCCAGCGCGCCGACCACGGTGGGGCCGGTCCAGCCCGGCGACGGGTGCGCCGCGACACCGACCGGCTTGTCGACGACCACGACGTCGTCGTCCTCGTAGGCGATCCCCATGCCGGGCACCGGCTCGGCGACGACCGGCGCCGCGGGCCGCGCGTCCGGCACCGTGACCTCGAGCCAGCCGCCGGCGACGACCCGGTCGGACTTCCCGACCTCGCGCCCGTCGAGGAGCACGGCGCCGGAGGCCGCCAGCTCCGCGGCCTGGGTGCGGGAGAAGCCGAGCATCCGCGCGAGCGCGGCGTCGACGCGCTCGCCCGCGAGGCCGTCGGGCACGGGCAGGGTGCGGGTGGAACCGGTCGGCACGGTCACCGCCCCTCTGTCGGCTCGGACGGCTCTGCCGGGGTGTCCTCGCTCTCGACGTGCCGGCGGCCGTCCAGGCCGATCCCCCGGAAGGACAGGACGACGATGAGCACCGCGGCGGCGACGATGGCGATGTCCGCGACGTTGCCGACGAAGACGCCGTAGTCGATGAAGTCGACCACGTGCCCGCGGGCGAAGCCCGGCTCGCGGAAGAAGCGGTCGCCGAGGTTGCCCAGCGC
Source organism: Isoptericola sp. NPDC060257 (assembly GCF_042726645.1). NCBI lineage: Bacteria > Bacillati > Actinomycetota > Actinomycetes > Micrococcales > Promicromonosporaceae > Isoptericola > Isoptericola sp. NPDC060257. The sequence goes on along the minus strand of NZ_JBHXAW010000120.1, from coordinate 11,076 downwards.
GCCGCCCAGCAGCAGCCCGAGCGCCACCGCCCAGCCGATCGAGCCGATCCGGCGGATGGCGCGGACGATGACGACCACGACGATCACCACCACGATCGTGAGGATCCACGTCATGCCCGTGGCGATGGAGAGCGCCGCGCCGGAATTGTAGATCAGCCGGAGCTGCAGCAGCTCGCCGATCAGCGGCTTCGGGTCGTCGCCCCACACCAGGGCGGACTCGGCCCACCACTTCGTCAGCTGGTCGACCAGCAGCACCAGCGCGGCGAGCACGAAGGTTCCCGTGATCAGCCGCCGGCGACGCTCCGCGGACACCGGCGCGCCGGTGTCCTGCGGCGCAGCGGCCCCGGCGGGCGCGTCCGACCCGGGCATCTCGGGGGCGCCGTCGCGCGGCACGGGCTCAGGGGCCGGGGCGGAGCCGGCGGGCGTGGTCGACATCGTCCGCAAGTGTAGGCGGACCGCGCCGGTCGTCGGGGCGGGACCGCCCGGTCAGCGTCGCTCCTCGCGCGCCTTCGCCTCGACCGACAGCGTCGCGCGCGGGAACGCCTGCAGGCGCGCCTTGCCGATCGGCAGCCCGGTGATCTCGCAGGTGGCGTAGGTGCCCTTGCGGATGCGGTCGACGGCGTGCGCGGTCTGGGCGAGCAGGTCGCGCATGTTGTTGACCAGCGTGAGCTCCTGCTCGCGCTCGAGCGCGCTCGAGCCGTAGTCCGCCTGGTCGTCGCCCGCGCCGTCGCCAGAGTTGCGCAGCAGGTCCGACAGCTCCTGGTCGGCGGCCGCGAGCTCGCGCTCGAGGCGCTCCTTCTCCTCGAGCAGGAAGGCCGCCAGCTCCTCCACCTCGGGCAGGGTCCAGGGGTCCTCGCCGTCACGGACCGGGAAGGACTTCACGTCGCGCGCGAGGTGCGGGAAGTTCTCCCGCAGTGCCGCGCGCGTGGTGGTCGAAAGCTTGGCCATCGGTGCCCTTTCGTTGGTGCGTCGACGACGAGTCACCGCAGCGTAAGTGCGCCGAGCGGCCCGCACAACAGCACGCGCGGTAGAGGCGTGCGTGTCGTGCGGGCCGCTCGGCGTGAGACGTGACGAAGGAGCGGGGTACGCGGGGTGACGGCCCCCCGCTCAGAGCTCCGAGCCGCGACCGGCGTTGGCGTTCTGCCGCTGCGGCGGCAGGGCCGAGCCGCGGGCGTCGAGGTCGCCCAGCAGGTTCTGCAGGAAGCTCTTGAGGCGCGTGCGGTAGTCGCGCTCGAAGAGGCGGAGCTCGTCGATCTTGCGCTCGAGGAGCGACCGCTCCTGCTCGAGCTGCGAGAGGGTGCGGTGGCTGGTCTCCTCGGCCTCGCGGACGATGCGCGAGCCCTCGGACTTGGCCTCCGTGATGAGACGGTCGCCCTCCTCCTGACCGGACCGCACGTAGTCGTCGTGCAGCTTCTGGGCCAGCTGGAGCATCCCGGTCGCGGACTCCGGCTCCGCGGGCTGCTGCTTCGCGGCGGCCGGGGCAGGCGCCGGCGCCGGGGCGGGCGCCGGGGTCGGCGTCGGCTGCGCCTGCTGCGCGGCGTCCGAGCGGCTCAGCTCGGCGACCCGGTGCTCGGCCGCGGTGAGCTTGGAGCGGAGGTCGTCGTTCTCCTCCTGGACCGCCGTGAGGGTCCGCACGACCTCGTCGAGGAAGTCGTCGACCTCTTCGACGTCGTAGCCCTCGCGGAACTTGGTCGCGGCGAACTTCTTGTTCAGGATGTCCTCTGCCGTCAGCAGCGCCATCGTCTCACCTCATCGTTCTTGCAGGGTCGGTGGGACCCGGTTCCCGGGCCGTCTGGATGACCACGGTAGCGGACGTGTCGGCGGGCGACCTGCCCGACGAGGCCGGGTCGTCGCGCCCACACGACGTCTTCACAGGTCAGCACCGGGGCGCCCCTCGACGCCCGGGGCGAACCCCGACCGAGGTCACAGCGCGAGCGCCGCCCAGGTCACCGCAGCGGGGTCACACCGCGGCCAGGAACGACGCCACCCGCATGAGGATGCCCGTGCCGATGAAGAGCACGAGGAAGGCGATGTCGAGACGGATCTGGCCGAGGGTCAGGGGCGGGATCAGCCTGCGCAGGAGGCGCAGCGGCGGGTCGGTGACCGTGTAGACCGCCTCCGCCAGCACCAGCAGCACGCCCTTCGGCCGCCAGTCGCGCGCGAAGAACTGCACCCAGTCGAAGACGAGCCGGACGATGAGGCACAGCAGGAACAGCCACAGGACCAGGTAGACCAGGTTGAAGACGAGACTCACGGGTCGAACCTACCCGAGCACGACGCAGGGCCGGGGCAGAACTGCCCCGGCCCGTGCCGGACGGTGCGATCGGCGTGCGATCGGCGCTCTCGGGCGCGCGGTCAGCTCTGGTTGTAGAACGCCCCGCGTCCGGGGGCCTTCTCCGCCGGCGGCTCCTCGCCCGCGATCTCCACGTGCTCCGGCGAGAGGAGGAAGACCTTGTTCGTCACGCGCTCGATCGACCCGCGCAGCCCGAAGATCAGGCCCGCCGAGAAGTCCACGAGGCGCTTCGCGTCGGCGTCGTCCATGTCGGAGAGGTTCATGATCACCGGCGTGCCGCCCCGGAAGGCCTCGCCGATGGTGCGGGCGTCGTTGTACGAGCGCGGGTGGATGGTCGTGATGCGTCGCAGGTCGGAGGCGATCACCGACTCGCTCCCTCCGCCTCGGTGCAGCGGGGTGACCTGCGCCTGGTAGTCGTCACGGTCGCGCACCGGTGCCTCCAGCTCCTCGTACTCGTCGAGGTACTCCTCCGACTCACCCTGGTCGTCGGCGAGCCCCAGGTACAGCATCGTCTTGCGAAGCGCTCCGCCCATCGCCTTGCTCCGTTCGTCGCCACGTCCCCGCCCTCCGTCCCGGACGGGTGCCACGACGTTAACCACGCCCGCGGCGGCATCGACGCACGACACGCCGGTGTGTCGTGCGTCGCGGGCGTGTCAGGCCGCTCTCGGCGACGACGACACCTCAGGTCAGGACGACGACCCCCGCCTGGCGCCCCGTCGTCGTGCCCTGGGCGGTGGCGCGACGGTGGGAGTAGAGGTCGGTGTCCGTGAGCGTGCACCGGTCCACCCGGGTGGCGGCCACGCCGTGCGACGCCAGCTGTGCGAGCACGCCGGCCGGGAGGTCGAGCGCCGGAGTACCGGCCGTGGTCGTCGCCCACGTCTCGGGGACGACGGCGGCGACCTCGTCGCGCATCGCGGCCGGCACCTCGTAGCAGTCGCCGCAGACGGCCGGACCGACGGAGGCCCGGAGATCCTCGGCCCGCGCCCCGCGCGCGAGCAGGTGCTCGACCACGCGGTGCACCACCCCCAGGGCGACCCCGCCCCGACCTGCGTGCGCGACCGCCACGACGCGGGCCACCGGGTCCGCGAGGACGACGGGCACGCAGTCCGCGACCAGGACGCCGAGCGCCAGGCCGGGCTCCGCGGTGACCATGGCGTCGGCCTCGCCCGCGGCGGACGGCGGCTCCGTCGACGACCACTCGGCGAGCTCGGCGGCCCCGAGTCCCAGGACCCGGTCCCCGTGCACCTGTGCCGAGAACGCCACCGGCGCGCCCACCCACGCCCCGAGGCGGGCACGGTTCTCCCGCACCCGCACGGGGTCGTCGCCGGTCGAGGTGCCCAGGTCGAGCGAGGACCACGGGGCGGGCGACACCCCGCCGTGACGCGTGGTGAAGCCCGCCACGACGCCCTCCCCGAGGTCCACCCGCAGCAGCCCCGCACCGAACTGGTCAGGCAACAGCGCCTCCTGGGCCCAGCCGACCGCGCCGTGAGTTCCGCTCACCCGGCGCTCACTTGAGGAAGTCGGGCACGTCGAGCTCCTCGGCCGGGCGGCGCGGCTCGTCGAACAGGCGCGGCACCTCGACCGGCCGCTCGACGGTGACGCCCTCGCCCTCGGCGTCCTCGACCACCGTGAACGGGCGGCGCTGCTCCGCGGGCCGCGCGCCCCCCGGCGGGGCCGGCGGCGCGTCGAGGCTCACGGGGACGTCGTCCGGCTCGGCCGGGATCGGCCGCGGCTGCGCGGCGGCGGCCGGCACCGACTGGGTGGCCGGCTGCGGCGGGCGGGGCGGTGCCGTCTGGACCCCGGGCTGGGGCACGGACGTCGCCGTCGTGCCGCCCTCGCCGACCGTGACCGTCGGCTTGGCCGGTGCGCCGGCGATCTGGCCGAGGCCGCGACCGTCCTTGCGGGCCTGCGGCACGCCGCCGTCGAACCCGGCGGCGATGACGGTGACGCGCACCTCGTCGCCCAGCGCGTCGTCGATGACCGTACCGAAGATGATGTTGGCCTCGGAGTGCGCCGCCTCCTGCACCAGGCGCGCGGCCTCGTGCACCTCGAAGAGGCCGATGTCGCTGCCGCCCTGGATCGACAGCAGGACGCCGTGGGCGCCGTCGATGGAGGCCTCGAGCAGGGGGGACGAGATCGCGAGCTCGGCGGCCTGCACCGCGCGGTCCTCGCCCCTCGCCGAGCCGATGCCCATCAGCGCCGAGCCCGCCCCCTGCATCACGGACTTCACGTCCGCGAAGTCGAGGTTGATGAGGCCCGGCGTCGTGATGAGGTCGGTGATGCCCTGGACACCGGAGTGCAGCACCTGGTCCGCGGAGTGGAACGCCGCGATCGCCGAGACGCTCTTGTCGGACATGGACAGGAGCCGGTCGTTGGGGATGACGATCAGGGTGTCGACCTCCTCGCGGAGGGTGTCGATCCCCTGCTCGGCCTGCACGGAGCGGCGGCGGCCCTCGAAGGTGAACGGGCGCGTCACGACGCCCACCGTCAGCGCACCGAGCGAGCGGGCGATCCGGGCCACCACGGGCGCGCCGCCCGTGCCGGTGCCGCCGCCCTCGCCCGCCGTCACGAAGACCATGTCGGCGCCCCGCAGGACGTCCTCGATCTCCTCGGCGTGGTCCTCGGCGGCCTTCTTGCCGACCTCGGGGTCGGCGCCGGCGCCCAGGCCACGGGTGAGCTCACGGCCGACGTCGAGCTTGACGTCGGCGTCCGACATCAGCAGCGCCTGCGCGTCGGTGTTGATGGCGATGAACTCGACACCCTTGAGCCCGACCTCGATCATGCGGTTCACGGCGTTCACGCCGCCACCGCCGATACCGACCACCTTGATCACTGCCAGGTAGTTCTGCGGAGTTGCCACGTCGTTGCCTCTCGGGTCGTTCCTTGTCCCGACGTCCGGTCCTCGTCCCCCGTCCGCCCCGCCGGCCGGCCCGCGGGCCTAACCTTAAGGTTCGAGTTGAGGGTTAGAGTTATGTCAGGTTGCTGCTGCGATCGACGGTAGGCGGCGCGGCGGGCGCAAGGCCGGACGTGCTCCGGCGTGTCGCGCGCGCCCGGTGCTTGCCTCACCCGCCCGCGCCTGCCGTGCCCTCGTCGCTCCCCTCATCGGGTCACCGGCAGCTCGGGCGACGAGACGTCGATGGTCCGCGCACCGTCGTCGAGCTTGCGCAGCGTGCGCACCGCCTCGACCTTGAGCGGGAGGTCGGAGCTGCCGCCCCACCGGACGGTCGTGCCGTCCTCCAGGACCGTCTCGACGGCGTCCTGCGTGTCGGCGCTGACGTGGTCCACCTGGCCGGCGAGCCGGGCGGGCAGCGCCGCCAGCACGTGGAGCGCCGCCTGCAGCGCCAGCGCGTCGTCCAGCGGCACGTCCACCTGCGGCAACCCCTTCGGCGCCGCGTCGCGCGTCGCCACGCGCACCCCGGACGAGTCGAGCAGGGCCAGCCGGTCGCCGTCGGGCACGGCCGCCACCGGGACGCGCGGCGTGAGCTCCACCGCGAGCCCGTGGGGCCAGGCCCGCGCGATCCGCACGTCCTTCACACCGCGCAGCCCGAGCACCTGCTCCCGCATCGCCACGGTGTCCAGGCGGGGCAGCGGGGTGCCGTCCGGCGTTTCGACGATCTCGCGCACCCTGGCCTCGTCGACGTACCGCCCCGCACCGGCGACGCTCACCTCCGCCTTCTCCAGGGCGAGCACCGGCGACCAGAGGGCCACCCACGCGAGGCCCGCGACGACCACCAGGGAGAGGACCCACGCGAGCACCCGCCGCCAGGCACGGTGCCGGCGCATCGCGGTGCGCTCGGCGAGCCGGTCCGCCATCGCCGTCGACACCCGCGGCGGGACCTCCTGCCCAGCCGGCACCACCGCCGTCGCCGTGGTGCGGGGACGGGACCGCGCGGCCTCGGCGGGCGCCGCCGTCGGGGCCGTCTTCGGAGCTGTCTTCGGAGCTGTCTTCGGGGCGGCCTTCGTGGTTCCCGTCGCTGGCCCCCTCGAGCCGCCCTTCGTCCCTCGCGTCCCCGTCGGCGCCCCGGCGCCCACCGACGGCGTGCCGGTCGGCGCGGTCGCCGCTGATCGTCCGGACGTCGCGCGGCCCGACGTCGTGCGGGTCGGGCGCGGGCGGGCTGGCGGTCGCATCACCCCATGGTCTCGTCGCGGGCGTCGCCGTCCGGCGACGCCACGCCGGAGGTACGCGCGGCGAGGTCCGCCAGGATCACGGGGCCCAGCTCGGTGACGTCTCCCGCGCCCACGGTGAGCACCAGGTCGCCGGGGCGCGCGAGCGCGGAGGCCACGTGCGCCGCCTCGAGCCGGTCCTCGACCGCGCGCACTCCCCCGCCGGACGACGTCCGCTCGAGCAGGTCGGTGATGGTGCGCGGGCCGACCGTCGGGTCGACGTCCTCGCGGGCCCGGTAGACGCCGGTGACGACGACCTCGTCCGCGAGCGCCAGCGCCGCGGCGAACCGGTCGGCGAAGATCCGCGTGCGCGAGTACAGGTGCGGCTGGAAGAGCACGACGATGCGGCCGTCACCGGCCACCGGTCGGGCCGCCCGCAGCAGCGCCTCCACCTCGGTGGGGTGGTGGTCGTAGCTGTCGAACACCCGCACGCCGTCGACCTCGCCCTTGGGCTCGAACCGCCGCCCCGTCCCGACGAAGGTCCCCGCGCCCCGGGCGGCGTCGCCCGGCTCCGCGCCGAGCAGCACCGCGGTCACGACGGCCGCCGTCGCGTTGAGCGCGTTGTGCGCGCCGGGCACCTCGAGGCGCAGCGCGTACGGCTCGTCGCCCAGCGGGCCGCCGGAGACGACGGCCTCGACGGTCCCCGCCCCGACGACGACGTCGCGCACCCGCACGTCGGCGCCCGCGGCCTCGCCGTACGTCACCACGGCCCTCCCCGCGGCCCGGTGCGCGTGCGCGAGGGCCGCCGAGCCGGCGTCGTCCGCGCACGCCACGAGCGTGCCGCCGTCGACGATCCGGCCGGCGAACTCCTCGAACGCCCGCTCGAAGGCCTCCTGCGAGCCGTAGTGGTCGAGGTGGTCCGGCTCGACGTTGGTCACGACGGCCACCGTGGGGGCGTAGTTGAGGAACGAGCCGTCCGACTCGTCGGCCTCGGCCACGAGCACGTCGGACGCACCGAGGTGACCGCCGGGCACCGCGCCCTCGTGGCCCTCGGCGTCCCGCACCCGCACCGTGCCCCCGATCGCGAACGACGCGTCGACGCCGCACGCGCGCAGCACGGTCGCGACCATCGCCGACGTCGTGGTCTTGCCGTGCGCGCCGGCCACGGCCACCGCCCGGCGTCCGAGCATCAGCGACGCGAGCGCCTGGGAGCGGTGCAGCACCCGGATCCCCGCGGCGCGGGCCGCGGCGAGCTCCGGGTTCGTCTCCCGCACCGCGGAGGACACGACGACCGTGTCGACCAGGGGCGTGCCGTCCGGCCCGACCACGTGCGCCGCGTCGTGCCCGACCCAGACCCGCACGCCGTCCGCGCGCAGCGCCTCGAGGGCGGGGCCGGCCGCCGCGTCGGAGCCCTGGACGTCGGCCCCGCGGGCCGCCAGCAGCCGCGCTACGACGGACACGCCCGCGCCGCCGACGCCGACCAGGTGCACGCGGCCGAGCTCCTCGACGGGGAGCGCCGGGGGCCGCGTCGACGGTGCGGCGCTCATGCCTGCCGCCCGGAGCCCGCGCCCGCGTCCGCCTGCGCGACCGCCTCGGCGACGAGGTCGGCGACGCGCGCGGCGCCGTCGCGCACCCCGGTCGCCCGGGCCGCGGACGCCATCGCGTCGAGCCGCGACCGGTCGCCCAGCAGCGCCGGCACGTGCTCCGCCACCCAGGCGGGCGTGAGGTCGGCATCGTCGACGAGGAGGCCGCCGCCCGCCTCCACGAGCGGCGCGGCGTTGAGGCGCTGCTCGCCGTTGCCGATGGGCAGCGGCACGTAGACGGCGGGCACGCCGAGCGCGGCGAGCTCGCACACCGTGCCGGCGCCCGCGCGGGCGACGACCAGGTCCGCGACGGCGAGCGCGAGCTGCATCTCGGACAGGTACTCGCGCACCTGGTAGCGCGCGGCCTCGAACCCTCCCGCGGCGGTGGCGGCGTCGACGGCGGCACGCACGGGCCCGTCCTTGCCCTTGCCCGTCAGGTGCAGCACCTGGACGCCGGCGCGCAGCAGCGCCTCCACCGACCCGGCCAGCGCCGCGTTCACCGACGCCGCGCCCGAGGAGCCTCCCGTGACCACGAGCGTCGGGAGGCCGGCGTCGAGGCCCAGCGCGTCGGCGGCCTGCACACGCGCGGCCAGGGCGTCGGCCTCGCGCGCCGAGACCAGGTCCGCGATCTCGGCCCGCAGCGGGAGACCGACGACCTGGGCGCCCGGCAGCGGGGTGCCCGGGAAGGTCGCGCCGACGCGAGCCGCCCAGCGGGCGCCGAGCTTGTTGGCCAGGCCGGCACGGGCGTTCTGCTCGTGGATCACCACGGGGACGCCCTTGCGCCGCGCGGCGAGGTACGCGGGGGTGGAGACGTACCCCCCGAAGCCGACGACCGCCTGAGCGCCGATCTCGTCGATCGCGGCCTCCGCCGCCTTCACGGCCGCGCTGAGGCGGCCGGGCAGCTTCAGCAGGTCGACGCTCGGGCGCCGCGGCAGCGGCACGCGCGGGATCGGCCACAGCCGGTACCCGCGCTCCGGGACGAGGTCGGCCTCCAGCCCCGACGTGGTGCCGAGGGCGAGGATCCTGGCCTCCGGCTCCCGCGCGCGGAGCTCGTCCGCGACGGCGAGGAGGGGGTTGACGTGGCCGGCGGTGCCGCCCCCGGCGAGGACGACGGACGTGACTGCAGAGCTCTTCACAGGCAGGACCCTATCGGCCGCCGTCGCCTCCGCGGCGCCGCGCGCCCCCACCGGTGGCGCCGGACCGGCCCCGCCGCGACAGGACCGCGACCGACCGCTTGACGACGCTCCGCCGGGCGGCGAGCGCCTCGGCGGCGCCCGGCTCGCTGCGCGCGAAGCTGATCACCACGCCGAGCGCCACCATCGTCGTGACCAGGGCGGACCCGCCGGCCGACACCAGCGGCAGCGGGACGCCGATCACGGGCAGGACGCCGATCACCACGCCGATGTTCACGAAGGCCTGACCCACCACCCAGCAGCCGATCGCGGCCGTGGTGATCTTCACGAACGGGTCCGGGTGCCGGCGCACCACCCGCGCCATCGCGATCCCGAGGACCACGAACAGCGCGAGCACGAGCAGCGTGCCGAGCAGGCCGAGCTCCTCGCCGATCACGGAGTAGATGAAGTCGTTGTGCGCCTCCGGGAGGTACTTCCACTTCTCGCGGCTGGCGCCGAGGCCCACGCCGAACAGCCCGCCGGTGCCCAGCCCGTACATCCCGTGGATGGACTGGTAGCACTGCCCCTGCGTGTCGGTGCACGTGCCGTACGCGGCGAGGATCCGGGTGAGGCGGTCGGAGCTGCCCTGGTTGAGGATGAACGCCCAGCCGACCACCAGCGCCGCGCCGGCGCCACCGACGATCAGCAGGGACGCCGGGGCGCCCGAGACCCAGTAGGCGCCCAGGCCGAGCACCGCGAGGATGAGGGCCGTGCCGAGGTCGTGCCCCGCCATGACGAGCCCGAGGACCGCGCCGAGCCCCAGCACCCCCGGCACCAGCGCCTGGCCCCAGCTGCCCAGCAGGTGCTGCTTGCGGCCCAGCACCGAGCCCAGCCACACGGCGAGCCCCAGCTTGGCGAGCTCCGAGGGCTGGAACTGCAGAGGACCGACGACGAGCCAGTTCCGGTTGCCGTTGACGAGCTTGCCGGCGAAGAGCACCGCGACGAGCATCGCCAGCGTGACCAGCATCGCCGGCCACGCCAGGCGCTTGTACCAGCGCACCGGCAGCCGGGCGGCGATCAGCATGAGCGGCAGGCCGATGAGGGCGAAGCGTGCCTGCACCATGAACGCGGCGAACGGCGAGTCCCCCGCGGCGATGGACGTCACCGTCGAGCTGGAGAGCACCATGACGAGCCCGATGACCAGCAGCAGCCCGGTGGCCCCGACGAGCAGGTAATAGCTCGTGACGGTGCTGTTCCACTGACCGAGCCACGGGCGCTCGGTCCGCTTCGGGGAGGTGCGCGGCGCTGGCCTGTCCCTCGGGGTCCGGCCCGTCGACGGACGGCCGGCCGAGCCTCGCGGGGCGCGTCGGGTGCCCGTGGTGACCGCCATCCGACACCTCTCGCTCGTCGTCGCGGCGTCGTGCCGCTACAGCTCCGCCACGGCCGTGGCGAACGCCTCCCCCCGCTGGGCGTAGGAGGCGAACTGGTCCATGGACGCACCGGCGGGCGCCAGCAGGACGGTGTCCCCGGCGAGAGCCAGGTCACGTGCCGCCGCGACCGCGCGTCGCATCACGGACCCAGTGTCGCCGGGATCGACCACGACGACGGGGATCTCGGGCGCGTGTCGGGCCAGCGCCCCGCGGATCGGCTCCGGGTCGACGCCGATGAGCACGGCCGCGCGGAGGCGGTCGGCGCGGTCGGCGACGAGGGCGTCGAACGACGCCCCCTTCGCGAGGCCGCCAGCCACCCACACCACGGTGCGGGGCGCGTAGGACGCGAGCGAGGCCGCCGCGGCGTGTGCGTTGGTCGCCTTCGAGTCTGGCTGATGCTGCACTCCGGGTCCCGGAACATCGGCAAGGAACTCGCCGACTTCCACATCGGACAGGCCCAGAAGCTTCCGCACAACCAGGGCCTCGTCGACCGTGACCTGGCGGTCTTCATCGCCGACACCCCGCAGATGGCGGCGTACCGCAACGACCTGTTC
>NZ_JBHXAW010000119.1:0-11894 GCF_042726645.1 Isoptericola sp. NPDC060257 | reverse complement strand
CATGAGCTTCTTGAACGGGAAGTCGAGGAAGACCAGCGCGTACGCGCAGGCCAGCCCGAGCGCGACCTTGAGGCCGGCGCCGACGACGGTCAGGCCGACGCTGTTGGCCAGCAGCCGCCCGAGCGGGATCGCGCCTGCGGCCTGCGCGTAGTTGTCGAGGCTCGGCCAACCGGGCAGCCACTGCAGCGGCACCTGGTACAGCTCCTCGGGCGTCTTGAGGCTGGCGAGGAGCAGCCACACCAGCGGCAGGCCGAGCACGACCGTCGCGAAGACCATCGTGAGGTAGCCGCCGACCTGCGGCGGCCGTCGTCGGGCCGGGCGCCCGGGGATCCGTCGGTCGATCGTGACCGCGCTCATGCGTAGTGCACCTTCCGCTGGACGTACCGCATCTGCACCGCGGTGACGGCGAGGAGCACGAGGAACAGGACGGTGGCGACGGCGGACGCGTACCCCGCGCGGCCGCCCACGAAGCTCTCCTCGTAGATCGAGTACATGAGCGTCGTCGTGGATCCCAGGGGCCCGCCCTGGGTCATCGCCTTGATGATGTCGAAGGACTGCAGCGAGGCGAGCATCATCGTGACCAGCAGGAAGAACGTGGTCGGGGTGAGCAGCGGCAGCACGATCGAGCGCAGCGTGCGGGTCGACGACGCGCCGTCGAGCGCGGCGGCGTCGCGCAGGTCCTGCGGCACGGCCTGCAGCCCGGCCAGGTAGATGAGGGCGACGTACCCGAGGTTCTTCCACAGGTAGACGACGATCACCATGACCAGCGGCCACGGGCGCGCGGTGTACCAGGCGGGCGACTCGAGGCCGACCCAGCCGAGCAGCTCCTGCACCAGGCCGTAGCGCGGGTCGAACATGAACAGCCAGAGGATGCCGACGGCGAAGCCGCTCAGCACGTAGGGCGCGAACGCGACCGTGCGGGCGATGCCGCGGCCGCGCAGCCGCCGGTTCAGCAGCAGCGCGAGGCCCAGGCCGAGCACCATCGCGCCGCCGACGGTCGCTGCGGTGAAGACGAGCGTCGTCGTCACGACGCGGCCCGTCGTCGGCGCGGAGAACCACTCGACGTAGTTGCCGAGCCCGACGAAGCGGGCCGACGGGGAGCCGAGGTTCCACTGCAGCGTCGACAGGTACAGGCTCTGCAGCAGCGGCCGGTAGACGAAGACGACGATGAGCAGGACGTTCGGCCCCGCGAGCAGCAACGCCCACAGCAGGGCGTTCCGGCGTCGGCGGGCGCCGAGGCGGCTGCGCGTGCGGGTGGCGGGTGGTGGGCCCGCGGGCGGGGTGCCCGCCCGGGCCGACGGGGCGTCCGGGAGACCGGACGGCCGTGGGGTCACGACTGTGGTCACAGCCGCGACTCTAGGAACCGCACCGCCCGATATGTCCGGGTGGGCGGGGTGCCCGGCGAAGCGTTCGGGCAACGTTCATCGGGGCGGTCCCCGCAGGTCACGGGCACCCCGCGCCGGTCACGCGGACGTCGACCGGGCGACAGGCGGGCGTCAGCCGGGCGTCGTCTCCGGGACACCCGCGCGGGGATAGGCCCGGGTCTTCTCCGAGGTGCCCATCCCCCACCGCACGGCGCGGGTGGCGAGGGAGCCCGCCGGCCCGCCGAGGGTGCGGCGGAACCAGGTGTCGACGTCGAGAGCGTCCCGCGCCCAGGCAGGCAGGGTCGAGACGGCGCCCGCCGCGAGCAGCGCGTAGGGGGGCCGGGCCGCGCGCGGCAGCGGCGGCTCGCGCAGCAGGAACCGCACCGTGTCGAGGGCGGCCTCCGACGCCTCCAGCTCGGGCCGGTAGGTCTCGATCGTCTCGCGCAGGTCGGCCACGGTCTCGGGCACGACGACGGCGCCCAGCGCCCGCGCGACGCGCGCCACCTGCGCCACGTACTCGTCGGCCTCGCCGCCGGTGAGCGGCCGCTCGCCGAAGCGTTGGTGCGCGGTGAGGAACGAGTCGGCCTCCGCCGCGTGCACCCAGGTGAGCAGGTGCGGGTCGCCCGCACGGTACGGCCGCCCGTCCGGCGCCTTGCCGCGCACCCGGTCGTGCACCGCCCGGACCCGGTCGACCATCGCCTGCGCGTCGTCGGCGGTCGCGAACGTCGTCGTCGCGAGGAAGGTCGCCGTGCGCTCCAGCCGGCCCCACGGGTCGCCGCGGTAGCCCGAGTGCCCCGCCACGCCCGCCATCGCCAGGGGGTGCAGCGACTGGAGCAGCAGCGCCCGCAGCCCGCCCACGAACATCGACGCGTCGGCGTGCACCCGCCCCACCGGGCTGTCCGGCGCGAACCAGCGCGGGCCGGGTGTCAGGTGGATCCGGTCGCGGACCGCGACGCCGTCCGGACCCGACACCTTCTCGAACAGCACGTCACCCAGCCGCAGCCGCAGCCGCTCCACGGGGTTCGTCGCCGTCGTCATCCCGTCAGTATCCGCTCACACGTCCATCGGCGTGAGCACCGCGATGCGCCACCCCTCGTCCGTGCGCACGAGCTGGTAGACGAAACGTTCGGTGCCCTCGCCCGGCCCGTCGTGGTGCCAGGTCACGTCGGCCCACACGCTGTGGGCCGTGGCCGCCACGACCCGCACCTCCGACGTCATGCCCGTGACGCCCTCGTACTGGCTCCACGACGACCCGAAGAACTGCTCCGTCTGCGCGCGGCTCGTCACCGGCAGCGACTGCCCGGGGAACAGGATCAGCGCCGGCACCGCGTACAGGTCGGCGACCGCCGACTCGTCGCGGTCCAGCAGCGCCCGCCGGTAGCGGTCGAAGAACTCTGCGGCCACGGCGTCCGGTGCGTCCGTGCGGTCGGTGGTCATGGCGTCACCTCTCTGCGTCTCTGCTCGGTCGGCATGTCGACCGTACGCGCGACAACCGACGCGCCGCCCGCCCCGCTGTGGAGGACCGCACGAGGCGCTGTCTGCACGGGGCCTCGTCGACCAACATCCCCCGGGCCGCCGGATCATCGGCTGACGCGGGACCGTCGGGTGAATTCCTCTGCCACCAGGAGAGTTGCTCCCGCGAACCCTTGCGGCTGAGCCTGCGCGATGGTGAGCTCCTCGCGTGGAGTCGGCGGTCGAGGCGGAGCTGCGCAGGCAGATCATGTCGTGGGTCGGCGAGCGGGCGGAGGCCAACGGCGGCTTCCTGCGGCGCGACGAGCTGCTCGACTTCCACCTCGACGGCGAGAAGCTGCCCGTCATCGACTACTCACGCGGTATCCGCAACCCGGCGTCGTTCAACTCGACCCTGTCCATCGTCAGCGCGGCCGACGGCCCCTACGACGACACGGAGTCCGAGGACGGGCTGCTGCACTACGCGTACCGCAAGGGCGACCCCTGGTCCGGTGACAATCGCAAGCTCCGGCACGCGATGAAGACCGGGATGCCGCTCATCCTGTTCCGCAAGGAGATCGCGAACGTCTACACGCCCGTGTTCCCGGTGTACGTGGTGGACGACGAGCCCCAGAACCGCCAGTTCCTCGTCGCGCTGGACGAGGCGTTCCGCTTCATCCACGACCCCGCCCACCTCAGCGAGCCGCAGCGGGAGTATGCCCGCCGGCTCGCGAAGCAGCGCCTGCACCAGCCCGCTTTCCGCACCCGCGTCCTCGTCGCGTACGAGACGCGGTGCGCGATCTGCGAGCTCAAGCACGGGTCCCTGCTGGACGCCGCCCACATCGTCCCCGACGGCCACGAGCTCGGCGCCCCGACCGTGAACAACGGACTGGCTCTGTGCAAGATCCACCACGCCGCCTACGACCAGAACATGCTCGGCGTGACGCCGGACCACGAGGTTCGCATCGCGTTCCGCCTGCTCGAGGAGATCGACGGGCCCATGCTCAAGCACGGGCTGCAGGAGATGCACGGGCGGCAGCTGACCCTGCCGAGACGGCGTGCCGACCGTCCCGATCGCGATCACCTGGCCTGGCGGTACGAGCGCTTCGACGCGGCAGCGTCGTAGGTTCACGGCGTGACGTCCGTCGTCGAGCACCGGATCGCCGCCGGAGGCTATGGCCCAAGGTCCGGGGACGGCCGGGCGCAGCAATGAGTTTCGCCCCGTCCGCCGGTCACCACCGACACGCGCGACGTCCAGCCGGGCCGTCGCCACGGTGACGGACAGGAGACCGACCATGGCAACCACGAACCTGGACACCGTGCCGTCGGTCGACGGCGCTGGGCGGACGCCGTGCTGACGCGGGTCGCGGACGGTGTGTGGGCGCACCGGAGCGAGCTGCTCCAGAACAACGCGGTGGTCGTGCGAGGCCCGAGCGGCGTGCTCCTTGTCGACCCCGGGCTGACACGCGACGAGATGGAGTGCCTCGCGCACGACCTCCGCGACCTGGGCCTGCCGGTGGTGGCGGGATTCGCGACGCATCCCGACTGGGACCACGTGCTCTGGCACCCCGCGCTCGGCGGCGCGCCCCGCTACGGCACGGCCCGCTGCGCGGCCGAGCTGCGACGCGTGCTGTCGGACCCGGGCTGGGAGACGCGCGTCGCCGAGGGGCTGCCGCCCGAGATCGCGGGCGACGTGCCGCTCGACGGGTTCGGCCTCGTCACCGGGCTGCCGGACGGGACGACGCGGATCCCCTGGGACGGTCCGGCGGTCCGGGTCGTCGCGCACCCGGCGCACTCCCCGGGCCACGCGGCCCTGCTGGTCGAGGAGCACCGGGTTCTCGCGGCCGGCGACATGCTCTCGGACGTCTTCGTCCCGATGCTCGACGTCTTCGACGACGCGAACGACCCGATCGGCGACTATCTCCGCGGGCTGGAGCTCCTGGAGCGGGTGGCCGGCGGCGTCGACGCCGTGGTCCCGGGGCACGGGTCCGTCGGCGGGGCCGACCAGCTGCGCGCGCGGATCGCGCAGGACCGCGCGTACCTGCACGCGCTGCGGGACGGCAGCGCTCCCGACGACCCGCGGATCGGCCCGAGGGCCAAGCCCGGCTGGGAGTGGGTGGGAGACATCCACGAGGGGCAGGCCCAGAGCGTCGCCCGCTGGCGCGAGGCGCGCGGGACGCCCGGCTAGCGCACCGCGGCGAGGGTGCCGGCGTCAGTCACCACGGCGTCGAGGTGGCGCACGATCCGGTGGACGGCGTCCCGGCCGGCGCGGTTGGCGCCGATGGTGGACGCGGACGGCCCGTAGCCGATGAGGTGCACGCGCGGCTCGCCGTCCACCTGCGTGCCGTCCATGCGGATGCCGCCGCCGGCGGTGCGCAGGTGCAGGGGGCGCAGGTGGTCGAGCGCGGCGCGGAAGCCGGTGTTCCAGAAGATGACGTCGACGGGGACCAGCGCGCCGTCGGGCGTGACGACGCCGTCGGGCTCGATGCGGGTGAACATGGGCCGACGCTCGAGCACACCGCGCGCCTCGGCGGCGAGCAGCGACGGCGTCTTGATGAGGCCGGTGACGGACACGACGCTCAGCGGCGGCAGCCCCTCGCGCACCCGGTCGGCGACCATCGCCACGGCGCGCGACCCGTCCTCGGGCTCGAACGAGTCGCGCCACACGGGCTCCCGTCGCGTGAACCAGAAGGTCTGCGCCACGTGCGAGACCTCCTCCAGCAGCTGCACCGCGGAGATCCCGCCGCCGACGACGGCGACGCGCTGCCCCGCGAAGTCCTCGGCGCGCACGTAGTCGGCGGTGTGCAGCTGGCGGCCGCCGAAGGTCTCCTGCCCCGGGTAGGAGGGCCAGAACGGCTTCGTCCACGTGCCCGTCGCGTTGACGATCGCCCGCGCGACGACGACGCCGGACCGGCCGCCGCCCTCCCACCGGACGAGCAGGCCGTCGTCGTCCGCCTCCTCGACGCGGCGCACGCGCACCGGTCGGGCGACGGCGAGGCCCAGCTCGTGCTCGTAGTCGCCGAAGTACGCGGGCAGCACGTCGACGCTCGCCGCCTCCGGCTCCACGTCGGGCTGCTCGATGCCGGGCAGGTCGTGGATGCCGTTCACCGTGTTCATCCGCAGGGAGCGCCAGCGGTGCCGCCACGCTCCCCCGGGCCCGTCCTCGGCGTCCAGCACGAGATACGTTCGGTCGCCGGACGCCGCGCCCGCCGCGGGCACGAACCCACGCCGCCGCAGGTGGTACGCCGCCGACAGGCCCGCCTGTCCCGCGCCGATCACGACGACGTCTGCCGCCTGCGGCACAGCCTCGGTCGTCGTCATGCCTGTGGCAACACTGCCCGTGACGGCGTGCTTCCGGGCGTCCGTGTGGTGTCGCGCACCCGCCGGGCCCGTGTCCCTGGAGGGGACTACCGTCACGACCCATGACCTACGCCAACGTCGGCACGCTGGGTGCCGCCCCCGGGAAGCGCGACGCGCTGGTCGCGCACCTCACGCAGCGCAGCCCGGAGCTCGCAGAGGCGGGCTGCCTGCTCTACGAGGTCGGCGTCAGCGACGACCGGCCGGACACGGTGTTCGTCACCGAGCTGTGGACGTCGACAGAGGCGCACCAGGCGTCGCTCCAGCTCCCCGCCGTCCAGGCCTCCATCGCGGCAGCCCGGCCGCTGCTGTCGGGCGAGTTCGGCGGCTTCCGCTTCACGGTCGTCGGCTCTCCGTTGCGGGACTGACGCGGTGACACGGGGAGAGGGGAAGCCGGCCCGCCGCGCCGCCGTCGTGATCGGCGGGGGCATCGGCGGCCTGGCGTCGGGCGTGGCGCTGGCGCGCCACGGCTGGGACGTCACGGTCGTCGAGCGTGCGACGTCGCTGGACCCGGTGGGCGCGGGGATCGTCGTCGCGCCGAACGCGGTGCGGTCGTTGGACGCGCTGGGCGTCGGCGACGCGACGCGCGACCTGGCGGCGCTGCAGGGCGAGTTCGGCCTGCGCCGCCCGGACGGGGGGTGGCTGGTCCGCGGTCGCGCGGAGGGCGCCGAGTCGGTCTTCGGCGACCGCACGCTGATGCTGCACCGCGCGCAGCTGGTGGGGCTGCTCGTGGACGCGCTGCCGACCGGGGCGCTACGCCTCGGCACGACGGCGACCGTCACGGACCCGGGCACGGCCTCGCGCCCCGCACGCGTCACGACGACCGACGCCGCGGGCACGACCACGGAGACCGACGCCGACCTCGTCGTCGCGGCAGACGGCATCGGCTCCCCCACGCGCACCCGCTGGTGGCCGAGCGCCCCCGCCCCGGTGTCCGGCGGGTCGACGGCGTGGCGGTTCGTCACCCCGCGGGTCCCCGGCGTCGTGGGCTCCGAGATCTGGGGCCGCGGGATCGTGGCCGGGGTCATGCCGCTGGCCGACGGACGCGTCTACATGTACGTCTCGGTGGCCGACGCCGTCGGGGTCCCGCGCGGCCTCGACGAGCTGCGCGCCCGCCTCGCGGACTGGCACGACCCGGTCCCCGCGCTGCTCGCCTCCGTCGACGACGACACGGCGTTGCGGCACGAGCTCCGGCACCTGCCCGCTCCCCCGGCATCGCTCGTGGCGGGCCGGCTCGCGCTCGTCGGCGACGCCGCGCACGCGATGCTGCCGAACCTCGGGCAGGGCGGGTGCCAGGCGCTCGAGGACGGGGTGGTGCTCGGCGCGCGGGTCCGCCCGGACGACGACGTCGCGGCCGCGCTGCTGCGCTGGTCCGCCGAGCGGCGGCCGCGCGTGGCCCGGGTCATGAGGCTGTCGGCGCGGATCTCCGGGCCGACCCTGTGGACGTCGCCCGCCGCCACGGCCCTCCGCGACGCCGGGATGCGCGCCGTCGGCCGCTGGACGGAGGCGCTGGGCGCACGCGCCCTGCGGCCCGTGATGTCCTGGCAGCCGCCCGAGGGCTGACTGTCGAGGTCAGGACGTCACGCCTGGGCGAAGAGCTCAGGCCTCTCGTCCTGGATGTGGGTGATGTCCTGCAGCACGACGCGCAGGTGCTCGCGCAGCTGGGCGACGGCCGCGGGGACGTCCCCGGCAGCGAGCGCGTCGACGACCGCGGCGTGCTGCGCGACGAGGTCGGCCATCTTGCCCCCCTCGGGCAGGGAGAGGCGCCGCGCGCGATCCATCTGCGCCTTGGCCGACGCGACGATGCGCCAGGCGGACTCGTGCCCGCACGCGCGCAGCAACAGCTGATGGAACTCCTCGTCAAGGTCGAAGAAGCGGGAGGCGTCGCCGTCGTGGTCGGCCTCGCGCTGGCGCACGATCAGCGCCCGCAGCTCCGCCACGTCGCCCGCGCCGACGTTCTCACCGCCGAGCTCCAGGGACGAGCACTCGATGGCCTCGCGCACGAACTGGGCGGCGACGACGTCCTCGTAGCGGATGGGGCCGACGAAGCTGCCGCGCTGCGGGAACACCTCCACGAGCCCCTCCTCCGCGAGCAGGATGAGGCTCTCCCGCACGGGGGTGCGGCTGACCCCGAGCCGCGTGCCGATCTCCGCCTCGGACAACGGCGCACCCGGAGCCAGCTCGAGGGCGATGATCTGCCGGCGGAGCCAGGTGTGGACGAGCCTGCGGGTGTTCTCCCCGCGGACCCGAGCGGTCAGGAGCGGCGACGGCGACGACATGGGCTGATTCTGCCTCACGACCGCGATCTCGTGTTCTAGCGCACTAGTATGCTAGCGTCGCGCCGATCCACTGCGAGGAGGCAGCAGCATGAGCGGCACCCCGGCCCGCACCGTCGACCCGAAGACGCTGCGCAAGACCGTCGGCGCTTCCGTGATCGGGACGATCGCGGAGTACTACGACTTCTTCATCTACGGCACGGCCTCCGCGCTCGTGTTCAACAAGATCTTCTTCCCCGAGACGGACCCGCTCGTCGGCACCCTCGCGGCGTTCTCGACGTATGCGGTCGGGTTCTTCGCCCGGCCCCTGGGCGGCCTGGTGTGGGGGCACATCGGCGACCGCCTCGGCCGGAAGAAGGCACTGGTCTTCACCCTGCTGCTCACAGGACTCGGCACGTTCGCCGTCGGCCTCATGCCGACGTACGAGCAGATCGGCCTCTGGGCGGCCGCCATCCTCGTGGTCGTCCGGCTCATCCAGGGCTTCGGCGTCGGCGGCGAGCAGGGCGGCGCCGTCCTGCTCACGGCGGAGGCCTCGCCGCGGGACCGCCGCGGCTTCTACGCGAGCTTCGTCCAGCTCGGCTCGCCGGTCGCGTATCTCATCCCGACGGCGCTCTTCGCGAGCCTGCAGCAGTGGATGGACCCGGACGCCTTCCTCGCCTGGGGCTGGCGCGTGCCCTTCCTCCTGTCGATCGTCGTCGTCGCCGTCGGCCTGTTCATCCGCTCCCGGGTCGACGAGTCCGAGACGTTCAAGGCCGCCCGGGAACGCAAGGCCGCGTCCCACGCCCCGCTGCGCCAGCTCTTCGCGCACCGTCGCCGCGAAGTGCTCGGCGGCTTCTTCGCCAAGTTCGTCGAGGCCGCGATGTTCCCCTTCTACACGATCTTCCTGGTCGCGTACGCGGACAACAACGGCTACGACTCGGGCCTCGTGCTCGAGGCGGTCATCATCGCGATCCTCGTGGAGATCGTCATGATCCCGGTGTGGGGCCGCCTGACCGACCGGATCGGGCGTCGCCCCCTCTTCCTCGGGTTCGCGGTGCTGAACCTGGTCCTCATCGTCCCGGCGTTCCTCGCCGTGCAGTCGGAGCACCTGGCCTTCATCGTCGCGCTGCTGGTCGCCGGCCTGGGCCTCGGGCACTCCGGGACGTACGCCCCGCAGGCGTCGTTCTTCCCCGAGCTGTTCGACTCGTCGGTCCGCTACTCGGGCGTCTCGGTGGTGTGGCAGTTCGGCTCCATGGTCGCCTCCGGGCCGTTCACGGTGGTCGCGACGGCGCTCCTCGTCGCCGCCGACGGCGGGTTCTGGCTCGTGGCGGTCTACACGGCGGTGCTGGTCGTCTGCTCGATCGTCGCGCTGCTGCTCCTCCCCGAGACGGCGCCCGCCCGCCGCGGGGGCCAGGAGTACGCCGACTGGCCGCTCTTCGACGTGTCCCCTGCGGAGCCCGTGGCCAGCCGGCAGCAGTAGCCCGCGCAGGGTTCCCCGGTCGCTGTCGTCCTACGCTGGCACAGTCCCCACGCCAGCTGACCGAGGAGCTGAGTCCCGCGTCTTCCGACCCCCGCCCCACGAAGGACGTTCCCAGCGCTGCTGCGCCCGAGGGACAGCTCCACCGGAGCCTCTCCCTGCGGCACCTCGTCGTCTACGGCCTGCTGTTCATCGGCCCGACGGCGCCCATGGGCACCTTCGGCGTGCTGGACGCGCGCAGCAACGGCGCGGTCGCCCTCGTGTTCGTCGTCGCGACCGTGGCGATGGCGTTCACCGCGTGGTCGTACGCCCGCATGTCCGTCGCCGTCCCGAAGGCGGGGTCGGTCTCCGCCTACGCGACGGCGGGGCTGGGGCGGCGGCCGGGCTTCATGGCCGGGTGGATGATCGGCCTGGACTACCTGTTCATCCCGAGCCTGGCCGCGCTGTTCTGCGGGATCGCCAGCCACGCCCTCTTCCCCGCGGTGCCGGTCTGGGCGTTCACCGGCGCTGCCGTGCTGCTCATCACGGGCCTGAACCTCGGCGGGGTCCGGCTCGCGGCCACGGTGGGGTTCGTCGCCCTGGTCGTGGAGATCGTGGTGCTCGCCGCCTTCTGCGTCGGCGCCGTCGTCGTCCTGGTGCAGGAGGGGCCGGCCAGGCCGTGGTTGTCCCCGCTGACCGGGCTCGACGGGTTCACGCTCGCCGGGACGCTGGGCGCGGTGTCGGTGGCGGCGCTCGCCTTCCTGGGGTTCGACGCGATCGCCACGTTCGCCGAGGAGAGCACCGGCTCCCCGCGGCAGATCGGCCGGGCCCTGATCTTCTGCCTCGTCCTCGCCGGGGCCCTCTTCGTGGTCCAGACCTACCTGGGCGCGCTCCTGACGACGGCGACGCCCCAGGAGCTGGCCGCGAACCCCGAGCAGCAGGGCACGATCTTCTACACGACGATCAGCGAGGAGATGGGGGCGTGGCTCGGCACGACCGTCACGACGGCGCGTGCCATCGGTCCCGTGCTCTCCGCGCTCGTCGCGCAGGCCGCGGTGAGCCGCCTCATGTACGGGATGGCGCGCGACGGACAGCTGCCGGCACGGCTCGGGTCCGTGAGCCGTCGGACCGGCGTGCCCCGCGTGGCGACCCTCGTCTCGGCGGTCGCGACGCTCCTCATCGCCGTGGCGGCGGCGGTCCGGCCCGACGGCCTCGACCTGCTGTCGTCGATGGTCACGGTCGGCGCCCTGACCGCGTTCGTCTTCCTGCACGTCGCCGTGGTCGGCTACTACGTGGTCGGCGGGCGCACCGACCGTCGCGTCCTGCACACGGTCGTCCCCGTCGTCGGCCTGGCGATCGTCGTCACCGTGCTCGCCCTGGCCAGCCATCTCGCCCTGGAGGTCGCGGCCGGGTGGCTCGTCCTGGGCCTGGTCATCATGCTCGTCCGGGGCCGGCGGCGTGACGCGTCCGCCGTCGGCGAACCCGGAAATTGAGTCGGGGTGGCTCAAGTTGAACCGGTCAGCAGCCACTCACCCGAGGAGGACAGCATGACCACCACCCTGACCCGCACCCCGTTCGCCGACGCCTGGCTCCGCGACCTGTGGACGCCGCGCCTCGCCGACCCGGCCCGCAACGAAGGCCCCGTGCCCGCCGCCGACGTGTACCGCGACGGCGAGGACCTCGTCGCCCGCCTCGACCTGCCGGGCGTGAACCCGGCCGAGGACGTCACCGTCGAGGTCGAGGGCCGCAAGCTCGTCGTGCGCGGTGAGCGCAAGGACCAGCGCCCGGAGGAGTCCGAGGGCCGTCGCATCTCGGAGGTCCGCTTCGGCGCCTTCCGCCGCGTCGTCACCCTGCCGAGGGCCGTGGACGGCGACGCCGTGACCGCGTCCTACGACGCGGGCGTCCTGACGGTCACCGTCGCCGGAGTCTTCGCCGGCACGACGCCGCAGCGCATCGAGGTCACCAGCGCCTGATCCCAGGCACGCCACGACGGCGCCCGGTCGCACCCGCGAC
>NZ_JBHXAW010000118.1:0-12232 GCF_042726645.1 Isoptericola sp. NPDC060257 | reverse complement strand
GCTGAATTGCTCCTCATTCGACCCGCATGAGGAGCAATTCAGCACGCTCGTTGCGACGGAGCGGGGTCAGCAGGCGCCGAGGTCGGTCCAGACCGCCCACTGGCCGGCCGAGGAGGACGGGGTGTCGCCCTGCGTCCACCACTTGGCCTGGTACGCGCGGCCCTCGTAGGACACCTTCGTGCCGCCGGTGTAGGCGGACGACGGGTTCCAGGCCGCGTCCTCGCAGTCGCCCGGCTCGACCGGCGGGTCGGTCGGGTCCACGGGCGGGTCGGTCGGCTCGACCGTCCCGCCCTCGCCGACGGTCACGTCGACGCAGGCGTAGAACGCGTTGACGGTGTCGGCCACGTTCCAGCGGGCGAGGATGGTGTGGTCGCCCTGCGGCAGGTTCTCGAGCGTGTGGCTCACGACGGCGTCGGGCTTGGCGCCCTTGTCGTCGAACGTGCGGTGCAGGACGCCGTCGACGAAGTACTCCCACGTCGAGGTGGCGTGCTGCGCGGTGAGCTTCCACTTCATCGTGACGCTGTTGCCGATCGTCGTGCGGGGCCAGGGCTTCGACTCGTCGTCGAGGATGGCGAAGCCGCTGCCGCCGGAGCACTGCGTGGAGCCCTTGGGGGCCTCGACGCTCTGCGGCTCGTACTTGATGCTGCCGCAGTCGAAGGACAGGGAACCGCTGGCGCACAGGTCCTGGCGGCTCGGCGGGTTGGTGACCCAGCCGTGGGCGGACGCCGCGGGCGCCGCGGCGAGCGGAGCCAGGAGCGCGGCGAGCCCGACGGCCGCGGTGACGAGGGTGGGACGAAGACGCATCGTTGCTCTTCTCCTGTGTTCGTGAGGAAACTGGACAAATTCGACGCTACGGCGTCGGTCCGGCCCGCACATCAGGGGAACCGCATCATCTGACTGTGATCTGCCCCGCCGGTCGTACGGGGTTACCCGTAGGGCGGAAGGGGGTCAGCCGAGGTCCCACAGGTGCCGGTAGAAGGCGATGCGCTCGGCGTCGGGCGCGATGCCGTAGCCCTCGAAGAAGGCGGGCTCGTGGCCGTCGCCGTAGTTCCACTCCAGGCTGTAGCTGGCCACCGCGAGGTCGGCCCAGCGGTCCGCGACGCCGAGCGCGTCGAGGTCGACGTGGGCGGTCCAGCGACCGTCGTCGTCCAGGAGGGTGTTGGGGGCGCACGGGTCCCCGTGGCACACGACCAGCCGGTCGACGGCGGGCACGTCGCCGACCCGGGCGCGGGCGTCGGGGGACAGGCGCGCCGTCCGGTCGGCGACGCCCCACGAGAAGGGGCAGCCGTCGACCGGGAGCGCGTCGTGCATCGCCCGCAGGCCGGCGCCGATCGCGCGCGCGGCCGTGTCCGGGCGCGCGAGCCAGCGAGGGTCGACGGCCGACCGGCCCGGGATGCCCGCGGTCAGCAGCCAGGCGCCGGCGTCGTCGGCGCCACGGTCGAGCACGCGCGGCACGGGGGTGAAGCGGCTCGCCCAGGCGAGACGCGCGGCCTCGGCGTCGAGGTCCAGCTCGGGCGTGCCTGCGGGGACCCACTTGACGTAGCGCTCGGCGCCCGAGGTCCCCGTGAGCCGGAACGTGAGGCCGCCGAGCTCGTTGCGCCACACGGGCACGACGTCGTCGTCGCCGGCGAGCAGGCGCACCCGCTCGGGTACGACGACGGGCTCGGACGGGGCGGCGGCGAGGGTGCGGGACATGACCAGATCGTCACATCTCCGCACCTCACGATCGAGCCGACGGGCTACGGCATTCCCGTCGGTTCGATCGTCGGGTGCGGCTCGGCCGCCGGTTCGATGGTCGGTGGCGTGCGACGGGTCGCGGCCTCGCCCTGCTGCACGACGACGACCCCCGCCAGCACCAGCAGCCCGCCGACGAGCTGGACGGGGCGCGGCAGCTCGCCCAGGAAGACCCACGCGAAGAACACGGCGCTGACCACCTCGAGCAGCCCGACGAACGACGCGGGCCGCGCGCCGAGGCGTCGCCCCGCGGCGACGCCGGTGACGTAGGCGACGCCGGCGGTCACCACCCCCAGCGCGGCGAGCACCGCCCAGGCGGGCACGACGGCGTCGGCGAGGGCGACCGGGTCGGCCGACGCGGTGAGCGGCATGACGCCGACGGCGCCGAGCAGGCCGAGCAGGACGGCGCCGACCACGAGCCCGCCCGCCGCGAGGCTCAGGGGCGGCAGCCCGGTGTCGGTGCGGGCGTTGAGCAGGAAGTAGGCGGAGACGCCCACCATCGCCCCGAGCGCCCAGGCCACGCCGACGGGGTCGAGCCGGGCGCCGGCGAGGTCGAGCACCAGGACGAGGCCCGCCGCGGCGAGCGCGATGCCGGCGAGCGTGATCCGTCCGGGGCGTTGCCCGTGCCGCAGCCACAGCCACGCGACGACGGCGGCGGGGGAGGAGTACTCGATGAGCAGCGCGGGGCCCACCTGCATGTGCTGCACGGCCGCGAAGTAGCAGAACTGCGTGGCGGCCACGCCGAGCGCGCCGTAGGCGAGCAGCAGCCGCACGTTGCGGCGCACGGGGGACCAGTCGCCGCGCAGGGCGACGACGCCGAACGGCAGGACGACGACCGCCCCGACCGCGACGCGTACCAGGACGACGGCGCCCGGGCTCCACCCGGTGGCGAAGAGGCCGGCGGCGAGCGGGCCGGAGAGGCTGAACGTCACGGCGGAGACGACCGCGAGGGCGAGCCCCGCGCCGAGGCCGGTGCGCGCCGTCGTGCGCGCGTCATGTGCGACATCGCTCATGACCCATGACGCTAGGCCGGATGCGATAACGTGTCAACGTGGTCTTCGCACATGACACGGTGAACTCCCTGCGCGCGGCGGTCGACCTCGTGAACGCCGAGGAGCCGCCGCTGACGCTGACGACGACGGCCGACCTCGACGCGTTCCTGGTGCGGCACGGGTACACCGGCCGCCACGACGGCACCGAGGCGGAGCTCGCCCGCGTGCGCGCGCTGGCGCCGCGCCTGCGCGGGCTGCTGCTGGCGGGCCGGGACGAGGCCGCCGCGCAGGTCAACCGCCTGCTCGAGCAGGCGGGGGCGGCGCCTCGGCTCGTGCGGCACGAGGGCCAGGACTGGCACGTCCACGCCGTCTCCCCGGACGCGCCGCTCGACGACCGCATCGCCGTCGAGACGGCCATGGCGATGATCGACGTGGTGCGCGCCGACGAGCACTCCCGCCTCGCCGTGTGCGCCGACGTCGACTGCCGGGGCCTCGTGCTGGACCTGTCGCGCAACCGCTCGCGGCGGTACTGCTCCACGGCGTGCACCAACCGCAACGCCCAGGCGGCGCTGCGGGCGCGGCGCGCCGGCTGACGCACGGGCGCGCCCCGACGTCCCTGGGCGACGTATCTGGCCGCGCGCGCCGTGCTCCCTCCCCGCGAGGGCGCCAGGCTTTCCCGGGGCGACGACCCGCCCGGCCCGGCCCCACGAAGGAGGCGGCGATGTCCGTCACGACGAGCAAGGCCCTCGACCCCTGGCCGGTCGTCCGTCCCGGTGACCGGTTCCACCCCGTCGGCACGCTGCAGCACCTGCTCAACGAGCACGGCCACGACCTCGAGGTGGACGAGACGTTCGGCCCGCTCACCGAGGCGGCCGTCCGCGCCTCCCAGCGCGACTTCGGCCTCGAGGCCGACGGCGTCGTCGGGCCCAGGACCTGGGGCGCGATCGTCGTCACCGTGCGCACCGGGAGCCGTGGCCACGCCGTCCGCGGGGCGCAGTCCGAGCTCGACGTCCGCGTCGACGTCGACCTCGTGGTCGACGGGGTCTTCGGGCCGAGGACGGAGAGCGCGGTGCGCGGGTTCCAGCGTGCGCTGTCGGCGTTCGGCGTCCTCGTCGACGGCGTCGTCGGGCCCGTGACCTGGCGTGCCCTGGTCAGCGGGATGGTGTCCGACTGACCGGCACCCGGGGCCGTCGTCAGCCGGCGGCGACGCCCAGGAGCACGTCGCAGACCGCGACCAGGCGGGCGCGCAGCTCCTGGCCGCGCGCGGCGAACCCTCGCTGCCGGCGCACGTACTCCGCCTTGCCCTCCGCCGTCTCGATCGGCACGGCCTCGACGCCGTACGACGAGACGTCGTAGGGGGCGGCGGCCATGTCCGTGTACCGGATGTCGCGGGCCAGCTCGAAGGCGTCGAGCAGCAGGTCGCCGGGTGCCGCGGGCCCGAGCTTGAGCGCCCACTTGTAGAGGTCCATGTTGGTGGTGCAGACGCAGGCACCATCGATGCGTGCTGTCCCGCACGCTGTCGGTACGGTGCGTTCTGTGGACGAGTCGTACCCGACAGCGACGGTCGATGGCTTCACCGTCGGCATGTACGTCAGCTATGGCGACTGCGGCGATGGCTGGGTCAAGGCGCCTGACGGGAGCGTGTGCTCGCTCATCTGGGAGACGGGCATGCCTGAGTACTTCAAGGTGGCGATCGAGCCCGACCCATCCGGACGATGGGGAACCTACGCGGTCCAGTTGCCCATGCCGCTGACAACCGATGACGAAGCGGCCGCGTACCTTCGGGCGCTCTTGCCCCAACTCCGTGCGCGTTGGAGCCGTTGGCGCCGGTCGGATCACTCGTAGCTGTCAGCGTCGGCGGGACTCACGGCGCCGGTGCTCATCCAGGCTGACGACCAGCGCGGGAATCGTGCGCGAGGAGGGCATCGCATACCGCGACGATGCGGTGGCGCAGGGCGTTGGAACGCTCCGCGTAGTCACGCTGGCGGCGCACGTATTCGGCCTTGCCCTCGGGAGTCTCGATCCGCACGGGCTTGATGTCGTAGGAGCTCACGTCGTAGGGCGAGGCCGCCATGTCGGTGTACCGGATCTCTCGGGCCAGCTCGAAGGCATCGAGCAGGAGGTCGCCAGGTACCGCGGGGCCGAGCTTCAAGGCCCACTTGTAGCAATCCATCGCAGCATGGAGGCAGCCAGGCTGCTCGTAGGCCAACTGGGTCTCACGCGTGAGGTGCAGCACGTCGCCGGTGTCTGCAAACTCAGGGTTGAGGTCCATCCCGGCGTGCAGGCACCCCGGCTGCTCCATGGCCGGCTGGCGCTCGCGGGTGGGGCGCAGCTGGTTGCGGTCCGCGGCCTCGGGCGTGAAGAACCGGTAGGCGTCGAAGTGCGAGCAGCCGATGCGGTGCGACTCGACGACGGCGTCCGTGCCGTCGTGACCCAGCCGCAGCGGCAGCGGGTGGCGGTGGTCGCGCCCCGCCGCGCGGTCGCGGTAGACCATCGCCCACTCGTGCAGGCCGAAGCAGCCGAACGTCCCGGGCCGCCCGGCGGTGGCCGACACGAGCGCGCGGACGTAGCGGACGGTGTCGCCGCGATCCGCGACGAAGGCGTCGACGTCGAGCGTCGCGCCCGCGCCGCGCGCGGCGCCCCCCTCGCCCGGCAGCCCCACCTCGCGGTACCAGCGCCACCCGGCGTGCTCGGCCGCGCCCGCGAGGACCACGCCCGGGCCCGGGTGCCACCGGCGCAGGTGGCTCACGCGCGTGGGGTAGTAGGTGAACAGGAAGTCCTCGATGGCGTGCTTCGCGCCGCGGTCGCGGGCCTCGCGCCACACCGCGGTCAGCCCGTCCGCGCGGGCGGCGTGCGCGGCCGCCCGCGGCTCCCAGGCGTCGCGCGGCACGACGGCGTCGGCGGGGGCCGCCGGGTCGTCGAGGGTCGTCGCGCGCATCCCCTCAGGGTACGAGCGCGGCGAGCACGTTCCCGCCCGGACTAGCGTGTGACTCGTGCCGCACACCTACGAGTTCCGCCAGGTCGACGTCTTCGCCACCGGCCCGCTCACCGGCAACCCGGTGGCCGTGGTGCACGACGCCGACGACCTCGACGACGCGCAGATGGCCGCCTTCGCGCGGTGGACCAACCTGTCCGAGACGACGTTCCTGCTGCGTCCCACGGACCCGGCGGCGGACTACCGGCTGCGCATCTGGACACCCGGCGGCGAGCTACCGTTCGCCGGCCACCCCACGCTCGGCACCGCGCACGCGTGGCTCGAGGCGGGCGGGACGCCCCGCTCCGCGGAGCACGTCGTCCAGGAGTGCGGCGTCGGGCTCGTCACCGTCCGACGCGACGGCGCCGACCGGCTCGCGTTCGCCGCGCCGCCCCAGCGACGGTCCGGCTCGGTGGCGCCGGAGGACCTGGCGCAGATCGCGCGCGGCCTGCGCGTGAGCGTGGCGGACATCGAGGACGCGGCGTGGGTCGACAACGGCCCCGGCTGGGTCGCGGCGCGCCTGCGCGACGCGGCGGCCGTGCTCGCCGTCGAGCCGGACCTCGCCGCGTTCGGCGGCCTGAAGACCGGCGTCGTCGGCACCTACGCGCCGGGGGAGTCGGACGCCGCCGTCGAGGTGCGCGCCTTCGTCCCCGACATCGGCGTCGCCGAGGACCCGGTCACCGGCAGCCTCAACGCCGGGCTGGGGCAGTGGTTGGCGGGCGGCCTGCTGCCCGCGTCGTACGTCGCCTCGCAGGGCACCGCCCTCGGCCGCCGCGGGCGCGTGCACGTGCGCCGCGACGCCGCCGGCGAGGTGTGGGTCGGGGGCGCGGCCGTCACGACGATCGCGGGCACCGTGACGCTCTGAGGTCGCAGCGACAGGCGTGTCAGCCCCGGCGGAACGGGGCGAGCGTGGCCCGCACCTGCTCGGCGGCGCCCCAGTCGTCGTCGAACTGCGCGATGACGGCGAGGTGCTGGCGCAGCTGCAGGATCGGCATGCGGTCGCGCCACCCGCGATCGAGGCCGGTGAGCTCGGCGTAGAGGTCGAAGAACCCGCGGGACTCGGGCGGCGGCGCCGTCGTCCAGAGGTGCGCCAGGTCGACCTCGGCCCACGTGTACGACACGGCGGGGTCGATCAGTGCGGGCCGCCCGTCGGCGGTCGCGAGGACGTTCTGCGCCCACAGGTCGCCGTGCGTCAGGCACGGCGGGCGGTCCGGCAGCAGCTCGGGAAGCCGGGCGCACAGGTGCTCCAGGGCCGACCGGTCCGCGGGACCCAGGGCGGCGTCGACCCGCGGCTCGCCCAGCCACCGCAGCAGGCGGCTCCGGGCGAAGAAGGCGAACCCGTCGTCCTCCCAGGTGTTGTCCTGCCGTCGACGACCGAGCCAGTTGTCCCGGTGCCAGCCGAACCGGTCGTGGGTCGTGGCGTGCAGCCGGGCGAGCGTGTGCGCGAGCCGCTCCCAGAACGCCTCGTCCCGGGGGCGTGGGTGCAGCACCTCGAGGACGAGCAGGCCAGGGCCGACGTCGACCACCTCCGGCGTGGCGACGCCGCCGAGCGTCCGGAGGGCGGTCAGGCCTTCGGCCTCGGTCGTGAAGGCGTCGTCGGGAACCTCGACGAGCCCCTCGACGAACCCCTTGACGAACACCGCGGAGCCGTTGGCCCGCCGCGCCAGCGCGGCGGTCGCGGCGAGGCCTCCGGTCGCCGGCTGGAGGGAGACGACGTCGGCGATGCCGGAGTCGTCGAGGCGTCGTCTGAGCAGCGCCATCGGCTCGGTCACGGTCGGCTCCTCTCGTCGTGCCCGGGCATCCTTGCAGGTCGGGCCCGGCAGGCACAGGCCTTTCGTCGCCCGCCGCTCCCGACGGCTCAGCGGACGTGGAACGCGGCTCGGTAGGCGGCGGGCGCGACGCCGACGCTGCGGTGGAAGTGCCGCCGGAGCGTGGCCGCGGTGCCCAGCCCGGAGCTGGCGGCGACGCGCTCGATCGACGCGTCGGTCCGCTCCAGGAGCTCCTGCGCCCGCGCGACGCGCTGCCGGTGCAGCCAGTCGAGCGGTCCGGTCCCGACCTCGGCCTGCATGCGTCGGGCGAGGTGCCGGGTGCTGAGCCCGGCGTGCGCGGCGAGGTCGCGCACGGTCAGCGGCCGGTCGAGGCGGGCGCGCGCCCACTCCAGCGTGGGCGCGAGCCCGGAGCCGGTGCTCGGGGAGGCCGGCGCCGCGACGAACTGGGCCTGGCCGCCGCCCCGGTGCGACGGGACGACCAGTCGGCGGGCGATGCCGTTGGCGGCCGTCGCGCCGAGGTCGCGGCGCACGAGGTGGAGGGCGAGGTCCAGCGCGGCGGTCTTGCCGGCCGAGGTGAGGACGTCACCGTCGTCGACGTACAGGACGTCGGCGCGCACCTGCACCGCGGGGTACCGGCGGGCGAGGTCGTCGGCGTGCATCCAGTGCGTCACCGCAGCCCGGCCGTCGAGCAGACCTGCGGCCGCGAGGACGAAGGCACCCGTGCACAGGGCGGCGATCGTGGCGCCGCCGCGGTGCGCCGCCCGGAGCGCGTCCAGCAGGCGCGGGTCCGGCGCGGCGTCGGGGTCGGCGGTCGACGTCACGACGACGCGGTCGACCCGGGACAGCTCGGTGTACGGGGCGGTCCGCACGCCTGGCAGCCAGGGGTGGGGCTCGCCCTCCGGCGTGCAGACGACGAAGTCGTACCAGGTGCCGCCGGGGGACAGCTCCGCGCGGTCGACGCCGAAGATCTCCGCGGCGATCGCCGTCTCGTACAGCATCGCGGTGTCGTGCACGACGAGGGCGAGGCGCGGCATGTCCGAAACTGTACGCACCATGTCGTTCGGGACGCTCGTCGCGAGACACCGCGGTGACCAGGATCGAGCCATGCGGACACCTCAGGCAGTGATGGTCTACGGCGCGGGCGGGCACACGGGCGGCTTCGTCGTCGACGAGCTGGTCCGGCGCGGCCTGACGCCCGTGCTCGCGGGCCGCGGCGCCGAGCGGCTCGCGGGCGTGGCGTCGCGCCACCCGCGGCTCGAGGTGCGGGTCGTGGGGGTGGACGACGCCGCGAGGTCGCGTGCCGCCCTCGACGGCGTGGCGGTGGTCGTGAACTGCGCCGGACCGTTCCTCGACACGGCCGTGCCGCTGGCGAGCGCGGCGGTCGCGGCCGGCGCCCACTACCTCGACGTCACGGCCGAGCAGCCCGCGGTGCAGCACCTCTACGAGCGGCTCGACGCCCCCGCGCGTGCCGCCGGCGTCGCCGTCGTGCCCGCCATGGCGTTCTACGGCGGGCTCGCCGACCTGCTCGTCACCGCCGTCCTCGACGGCGAGCGCGGGGCGGACTCCGTCGAGGTCGCCGTCGGGCTGGACCACTGGTGGCCCACCGCCGGCACCCGCGTCACGGGGGAGCGCAACACCGCGACCCGCCTCGTCGTCCGCGGCGGCCGCCTCGTGCCGCTCGCCGACCCCGCGCCCACCGGGCGGTGGGCGTTCCCGGCCCCGCTGGGCGAGCAGCCGGTGGTCGAGCTGCCGTTCTCCGAGGTCGTCACGGTCACGCGGCACCTCGCCGTCGGCGAGCTCACCTCGTACCTGAGCAGCGCCCCGCTGGCGGAGCTCCGTGACGACCGGACGCCACCTCCGCCCGGCGACGGAGCCCGGTCGCCGCAGCGGTTCGTCGTCGACGTCGCCGTGCGACGCGGCGGGACGACGCACCGGACGGCCGTCGCCGGCCAGGACATCTACGCCGTGTCCGCCCCGATCCTCGCGGAGGGAGTGGTCCGGCTCCTGGACGGGCGTGTCCGGGGCGCCGGGGCGCTCGCACCGGCCGAGGCCTTCGACGCGGCCGACGTCCTCGCGGACCTGGAGGCGCACCCGGCCGGGCTCACGACGGCCCGGCCGGAGGCGCAGCCGGCGGCCCTGGCGGCGGACCCGCTGCCCGGTCGCTGACGGCGCCGACCAGCCGTTCGAGGGGGCCCCGACCGAGCAGGAACCGCCACGCCGTCGCCGCGGCGAGGGTGACCAGGACCATCACGAGCAGCGGGCCGTTGGTGGTGGACCCCAGCAGGTCCCAGTGCCAGACGGCGACGATCTGGAGCGAGTACACCGTCAGCGCCATCGAGCCGACGGCGGCCAGCGGGGCCAGCACCCACCGCCCGACCCGGCCGACGTACAGGCACAGGCCCACGACCGCCGCCGCGAACCCGCCCGACGCGAGCACCTCGATCGTCGTGTCGTCGTGCGGGCCGTCGAGGAAGAGCCCCGCGACGCCGGGCCACGGGTCGCCCCAGGCGAACGGCGTCGTGTCGACGGACTGCCGCGCCATGACCTGGGAGGTCAGCACGACCTCCTCGCCGCCGGCGGCGCCCACCACCGCGCCGGAGAGGAACGAGAACGCACCCCACGCG
Source organism: Isoptericola sp. NPDC060257 (assembly GCF_042726645.1). Lineage (NCBI taxonomy): Bacteria > Bacillati > Actinomycetota > Actinomycetes > Micrococcales > Promicromonosporaceae > Isoptericola > Isoptericola sp. NPDC060257. Next base: position 2,139 of record NZ_JBHXAW010000118.1, on the reverse strand, counting down.
GCCAGCCCGCCCAGCAGGAGCCCGCGGCGCAGCCGCGGCGAGCGCAGGTCGCAGCGCCCGATCGCCATGCCCGCGAGCACGTACGCCATCCAGACGATCGCCGGGTAGTGGCCGGTGAGCACGAAGTCCGTGACGGCGCCGGAGCCGTCGTGCGGCAGCCGCAGCCCGGCCCGCAGCAGCGCCTCCGGCCCCCAGTACGCGAGCAGCGGCCCCACCAGGGCGACCACCGCGGCGAGCGCGAGGAGGCGCGGGGGCCGCCAGCGCAGGAACGGCAGCGCGAGCGCGAAGTAGCAGGCGTAGAAGCCCAGGATGAGGGCGACGCGCGTGCCGAGGAGGTCCAGCAGCGCGACGACCACCAGCAGCAGCGCGGCGCGCACGAGCAGGCGGAGGCGGGCCCGCCGCAGCGGGTCGCCGTCGAGGGGGCGCGGCCCGCCGGTGACGATCGCGATGGAGACGCCGGCCACCAGCGCGAACAGGATCGAGGAGTGGCCGTGGGAGAGGTCGAGCAGCCACCAGGCGGGCCCGGCGTCGGGCGTCGTCACGCCGACGTGGGCGGTGAACATGCCCAGGACGGCGATCCCGCGGGCGACGTCGACCCCCGGGACGCGTCCCGGGCCGCCGGCGAGACGGCGCAGGCCGACGCGCAGCCCGGCACGAAGACGGGAGGTCGGCGCGCCGGTGGCCGCGGTCATGGCGTGATGATGCCACCGGCGGGTGGTGCGCGTCGTCCCGGTGCGTGAGAACGTCACGGCTTGCAGGCCGCGCGGTCACTACGGTAGGAGCATGAGTGACCTCAGCGCGGAGCCCGCACCCCAGGGCGACCCCGAACCCGCCGGTGCCGACCTCAACGACGCGATCGAGGCACCCAGCACCCACCACACGGTGCCCAGCAAGGAGTCCGAGTCGTACACGCACGGGCACCACGAGTCCGTGCTGCGCTCGCACCGCAGCCGCACGGCCCAGAACTCGGCCGGCTTCCTGGTGCCGCACCTGCGCGACGACATGTCCCTGCTCGACGTCGGCTGCGGACCCGGCACGGTGACCGCCGACTTCGCGCGGATCCTCGCCGGCGGCGAGGTCGTCGGCGTCGACGCCAGCCCCAAGGTGCTCGAGGCGGCGCGCGAGCACGCCGCGGCCCTCGGGTACGGCAACGTCCGCTTCCAGCAGGCGAACGCCTACGAGCTGCCGTTCGAGGACGACTCCTTCGACGTCGTGTACGCGCACCAGCTGCTGCAGCACCTGTCCGACCCGGTCGCCGCGCTGCGCGAGATGAAGCGCGTCGCGAAGCCGGGCGGGATGGTCGCGGTGCGCGACGCCGACTACGCGGGCATGGCTTGGTACCCCGAGACCCCGGGCCTGACGGAGTGGAACGAGCTGTACCACGAGGTCACGCACGCCTACGGCTTCGAGCCCGACGCCGGCCGCCGCCTCATGTCGTGGGTGCAGGAGGCCGGGCTGGAGGGCATCGTGCCCTCCGCGTCGTCGTGGTGCTACGCCACGCCGACCGACCGGCAGTGGTGGGGCGAGCTGTGGGCCGAACGCTGCGTGGAGTCCAACTTCGCGGTGCAGGCCAAGGAGTCTGGCCTGGCCGACGATGTCGCGCTCGAGCAGATCGCGCAGGACTGGCAGGCGTGGGCGCAGGCGCCCGACGGCTGGTTCGCCATCCTGCACGGCGAGGTGCTCGCCCGCGCCTGACGGTGCGGCTGACGGTGCCGCGCACGCGCCCCGCGGAACCTGGGCGCGTGCGCATCGCGAGATTCACCACCGGAGACGACCCCCGCTTCGCCCTCGTCCAGCAGGAGGGCGACAAGACGTTCCTCGCCGTCCTCGGCGGCGACCCGCTCTACATGCCGGCGATGCCGACGGGGGAGCGGATCGAGCTGGGCGACGGCGTCCGGCTGCTCGCCCCGGTGATCCCGCGCTCCAAGGTGGTCGCCGTCGGCAAGAACTACGCCGACCACGCCAAGGAGATGGGCGGCGAGGTGCCGGCCACGCCGCTGCTGTTCTTCAAGCCGAACACCGCCGTCGTCGGGCCCGACGACCCGGTGGTGCTGCCCGAGTTCACGCGCGAGGTCAGCTACGAGGCCGAGCTCGCCGTCGTGATCTCCAAGGTCACCAAGGACGTGTAGGAGGATTATG